>NZ_JAJQRC010000019.1:0-54441 GCF_046533115.1 Treponema sp. TIM-1 | reverse complement strand
GTATGTTGTTCTCATAAGGTATTTGACTCAGGGTACATACCCTTGGTTCCGCCCCAAGGGGCCGGGGTATGTACCCTTCGCAACGAATCAATATAATGACGGAGTACTTTTAAAACACCAGATACCGACAGGGGTCTATTATACCCGAAATGAACAGATTCCGTTCAACTAATGAGTTTTATACAAATCTAATGACAGGCCCCAGATCAGTCTCCGCTGCGATCCATCTCCATATTATCAAGATATAATTGTTCCGCATTTTCTTTTGATTTTTTTATTAGCCCTTTAATTTTTTCATCAATCCATTTTACCCATTTTTCTGCCAGCATTATTGCATTATTATATTCTTCTTCTTCAACAGGTGTATAATCCCCAGGGTATCTTGTTTGTATTGCATAATCATTCAAAATTACCGTTTCATCAATTTCTTTAGGTAACTCAATATATTTTGATAACTCTTTTATCAAAGAAACTAAATTATGAGTTTTTTCAGGATCGACATTATAAAATATCAGAAGACCTTTTAATGATTTTTCGACAGCCTGCTGTGCCTGAAAACATAAATCTTCATAAAAAACATTTTCATCTGTCCTTGTTTTCGATATTAAAAGACTGCTTTTTGCCCTGTCAAGCCATATTTTATAATCATTTTCCATACAAGATTTTCCCTTCCCGATCTATCGTTTTATAAATATATCCATTTTTATTTTTTAATCTGTTATATTTATCATAATCTACAGCAAGAAAATCAATAGGTACTGATATGCTATCATTCAATAATTCTTTATATAAAAGTCCGGTTATCTTTCTTTCATTATCTAAATTTTTCATTACTATTAGAATATCAATATCACTATTTTCCCTGTTTTCCCCTCTGGCATACGATCCAAACAGCATTATCCTATCAGGGGATATTTTTGATGTGATAAATGCAACAATTTGTTCCAAAATGGGTAAATTTTGATTCATTATTAAAAAATATTATAGATTTTATTTTTTGTCAAGAGAGTTTTCACCGGGGGATATTATTATTTCCAACCATTTTTCAAAAACATTGGTCTAATGCTGTATCAATGCTGCTACACAGAATTAAAATTTTTTGCCGGCCCGAACAAAGGCTTTGCGAAGCAAAGACCAGGGCTAGAAAAATATACCAGAAAAACACTTGACAATATGTGTAAAATAGAATGAATTTGAATGCAAGAGGTTAGAAAATGGCTAAAACAATAACATTGAGAGTGGATGACAATATTTATAATACTTTAAAGCGGGCCGCAGATGGCGACCGCAGAACTATTTCAAATTTTATTGAGTATGCAGCAATAAATTATATTTTTAATAATAATGTTGCTGTTGCTGTTGCTGCTGATGATGAGATGAATGAAGTCATGTTTTTTGAAAAAGATATGAAAAAAGGATTGGAGGATATACGGAAGGGAAGATATAAGATAATGAAGCGTAGCGGAATGACCTAGCCGTTGCGGAAGTCGAGGGGCTTTAGCCCCGAAGCGCAAATAGGCCGGTTATGTGCAGTACCGCCCTTTTCAATGATTTTCTAAAATAATCATAGGCTTCATTTTACCACTTGACAAGTTATTTTTATAACATTATAGTACTATAAGGAGCTTATCAATGAACAAAGTTACACTTTCCAACAAATATCAAGTTGTTATTCCAAAAGATGTCAGAGAAAAAATCGGATTAAAGGCGGGTGTTTCTTTTGAAGTAATTACCTATTCCAACAGAATTGAATTGATTCCAATAAAACCGATAAAAAATTTAAAAGGGATACTGAACGGGATAGATACCAATATTATACGGGATGAGGATAGAATACGAACATAATTGATTCCTCTTTTTGGTTAGAATACTTTGCGGGAACAGATTCCGGAAATATTGTATCCGAAATAATTGAAAATACCAATGATCTCATAATTCCCACTATTACTTTAATGGTATTACCATGAACGATCCCGGAGACAAGCTGCTTTTTCAGTGCAAAAATGCCGATGACGTTATGGGAACGACCGAAGTCAAAGCGGCCGGCGAATATGCCCAGGGCTACCTCAATTTTTTGACCCGCGTTAAAACCGAGCGGGAAGCGGTTGCCACGGCCATTGCCATGGCGGAGGAGCGGGGCTTTGTTCCCTGGCGGCGGGAGGTACATCCCGCGGCGGCTCCCCGGGTATACGTCAACCAACGGGGAAAGGCCGTGATGTTCCTGGTGCGCGGGAAGCGGCCGCTGGCCGAGGGGATCTCCGTCATAGGCGCCCACATCGATTCCCCGCGGCTTGACCTTAAGATGCGGCCCCTCTACGAGGAGGCGGGGATGGCCTATTTTGATACCCACTACTACGGCGGGATCAAACCCTACCAATGGACCGGCATTCCCCTGGCCCTGCACGGGTACCTGGTCCGTAAGGATGGCCAGGGGGTAACGGTGTGTATCGGGGAGGAGCCGGAGGACCCGGTTTTGTTTATCGCCGACCTGCTGCCCCATTTGTCGAAAGCCCAGATGGAACGCCCGGGGAAGGATCTGGTCAAAGCCGAAGACCTGGACGTGCTGGCGGGGATCCGTCCCTTTCCCGGCGCATCCGGGCCGGGCCGGGTCAAACTCAACATCCTCAGGCTGCTCAATGAAAAATACGGGATTACCGAAGGGGACCTTATTTCGGCGGAGCTTGCGGTGGTCCCCGCCTTTCCTGCCCGGGACCTGGGGCTTGACCGGAGCATGATCGGCGGCTACGGCCAGGACGACAAGGTCTGCGCGTACCCGGCCTTAACCGCCCTGCTGGGACTTACGGAACCGGAATACGCCGCCTGTGTGGTCCTCGCGGACAAGGAAGAGACCGGCTCCCTGGGCATGACCGGTATGCAGGGGGCGTTTTTCACCAACTTTATTGAGGAGCTGGCCGAATCCCTGGGGGAAAAGGCCCGGACCATTTTGTCCCGTTCTTTCTGTCTTTCCGCCGATGTTAATGCCGCCTACGATCCCCGTTACCCGGAGGTATTTGATCCCCGCGGAGAAGGGGCGCTGAACCACGGGGTTATCCTCTTTCGCTATTGGGGAACCGGGGGCAAGGAAAACACCAACGACGCCCAGGCGGAAACCGTGGCTGCCCTGCGGAGGATCCTGGACACGGCGGGAGTACTCTGGCAGACCGGCGAAGGCGGCCGGGTTGGCGCCGAAGACAGCGGGACCCTTTCCCGGTTTTTTGCCGCCCTGGACATCCCTACCATCGACCTGGGGGTCCCCCTCCTCTCCATGCATTCCCCCTTTGAAGCCGCAGCCAAAGCCGATATATACATGGCCCACCGGGCCTTTACCGCCTTTTTCAGCCGGACCTTCAGCCTCTCCCCGTAACCGTAGGAGTACCGTTCATCTACGGCGCCTAACGCCGCGGCCCAAAGAGCTGAAACTTATAACCCAGGGATAGGCCTATCTGGTTCCGGACATACTGAATCCCATAACCTTTGTCCGCTACGGTCATACCGATGTCCCGGCTAAAGCGCAGATCGACAAATAGTTCTCCGGGGCCCAGGAGCAACCCGCTATCTATCCCCAATAGAAGCCCCAGGGGCGGATCTATCGCATAGGCATAGGAACCGGCGGCCGGACCCACCGAAGCATCGCCGGGCTCTAGCTTCAGCGTCCCTATGGGCATCGCATAATACAGCCCCACAAAGGGCGCCAGGGAAAAATTCCCTATTTCCAGCGGCACCTTGACGAGCAGGGGGAACATCAGGGACATGGAGCTATACCGGTCGGTAACACGCTTATCCAAGTTGGCATTAATGGTGGCTATTTTCGCCACCTTAAAGGTATCGTAGTTAAAAATCGCCTCCGCCTGAAGTCCCAGGAAGCGGAAAATCCGGTATTCCAGTACCACCGCACCGCCGGCGCTAAAGCCCTGGCTCGTGCCCGCCTCATACCCCCCGGCTACCAGGGAAGAGTAGGCGTTGAAGGAACCCCCGCCCCGCAGTCCCAGATAGAAGCGCCCGAGATAGAGCCCGTTACCCTCCCTGGATTCCACCGCAGCAGACTCCTCCCTTTGCTCATCGGTAGTTCCCCGCACCTGGGGAGTGTTTTCCACCACGGTTACCTGCTGCTCCACCGGTACGTGGGAGAAAATCCAGCTTACCATGGGCGGCAAATAACCCTCCGCCTCAACCATATCTTCAAAAACCATTTCGTCGGTATACACCAGGGCCCCGCTGGCGCTGTTCCACAGCCACAACTGAAAATGCTGCAGATCGTCCATGTCAATATAGTATTCGCCCGTCAGCACCAGCCGCGAATCGCCCAGATAAACCGGCTCCGGGGGCTGGTCGGGGGGAAAGCTCAGGCTTTCGGGAACCCGCTCGGCGGTCACCCGCTCGGTGGTATAGCCCCCCAGACCCTGTACTTCCCCGATAACATTCTGCTGAAAATCAGAGCCGATGGATAAATCGTCCCCCACAAAGGACATAACCGCCACCTCGCTGGGCGGGATCGCTTCGTTACCGGATGGCGTTTGGGCGGCTCCCAAAAAGGGGACAAAACCCAGGAAAAAACCCAGGATACCTGAAAAAACTTTTTGTTTGCTCATAATTCTATCCATAAAATCCATCCTTATCTCCTCCCCCTAAGACCTTTCCGGGACAAGCCCATTACTGTGTGTAATTTCCATACCAGTTATTGGTAGTCTCCATACCAATCAATGTTGTTGTTAGTAGTCCCGCCACTAATTTTGTGCAGAACGCCATTAACCAAAAACCGAGCATTCTGACCAGTGATCCAATCATCTTGAAAAGAGTACAATAAGTGTACATCAGGAGTGGGAGGAGGATCGGTGTAGATATTTGCCACAATACTCGATCCAATACTCAGTTCGCCCCCCACTTTAATCAAAAAGTACGCATTTGCGGCGTAGTACTTCAAAAAAACCACATTGCCCGGATACCCCGCCGAAGCTGCCCCCGGATCTACCTTCCCCCCGGCGCTTATCATGAAATTATCTAAACGGTTGACATCATGGCCGGCAACATACACGCCATACTTGTTAGTTCCCTCGGTATTTCCCGTTATCACCCCGCCCGTCAGTTTAAACTGCCCGGTGGCATACACGCCGTTGGCGCCCTCGGCTGCGGTATTGCCATCCCCCGACCCTGTCCCGCCTATGGTTCCGCCGGTCATCTCGAACACCCCTCTTTGGGTGGTACTGGTAATGTGGATGTAATGGATATACACGGCGCCGCCCGAATTGGAGCCGGTCGCCGTATTGCCCTTTATGACCGCCCCGGTCCCCATTTTGGCGAATGCGTACTCTCTGACATATATGCCGCCGCCGGAAGAAGCCCCCTCGGCACTATTGCCCTTTATGGTTCCGGCCAGTATATTGAAGGGGTCAGCCTCGGTGGTCCCATTATCGATATATATGCCGCCGCCGGAGGAAGCCCCCTTGGCAATATTGCCCTCGATGGTCACCGCCGGGCCATTTATCTGGGTTCTCCCCTTGCTATATATGCCGCCGCCGGAGTTGGGCCCCTGGGCGGTATTGCCCGTTATGGTTCCGCCCAATATATTGAAGGGTTCAGTCGCGGTCCCATTATCGATATATATGCCGCCGCCGGAGTTGGACTCCTGGGCGGTATTGCCCGTTATGGTCCCGCCGTACAGGGAGAAATACTGTCCATTGTTGTATACCCCGCCGCCGGAATCGGACCCCCTGGCAATATTGCCCGTTATGGTTCCCCCCTCTATGGTGAGGGTGGAAAGGTTCTGATTAATACACACGCCGCCGCCGGAAGAAGCCCTCGTGACCGTATTGCCCTCGATGACCGCGGTCCCGCTGATGGTGATGGAAGAACCCGCAGTACCAAAGGCTCCCACCCCGCCGCCGGAATGCTCCCCCGCGGCAGTATTACCCTTTATGGTCCCGCCGTTGAAGGTGAACTCGCTCTTTATCATCCCCCCCACGCCGGGGAAATGTACAAGCGCCACCCCGCCGGCGCATTCAGAAAATGAAGATCCTTCCGCTTTATTGGATAGTATGGACCCTCCGTACATATTAAAAGAACCGCCATTGATCAAAACGCCGCCGCCGGAATAGTACGCGGAAACACTGTTGCCATCATTGGGATCGGTCCCGCCTATGGTCCCGCCGGACATGATGACCATGCCGTTACCGCTGATCAGTATCCCGCCGGCCCGCAGGGCCTTCATTTTTTTGATCACCGACCCGGGATTCATGATCAGCGTCCCGCCGTTGACTGCGACCCCCCCGGCCGTCGAACTGGTCTCGTTGCCGCTCAAAACCGCATTGGTCCCCAGGATCAGCTTTCCCCCGGACAGTACCGTAATCAGGGGGGCATTATTCTCGGTATTGGGGCCCGGGCCCTCCAGGGTAATATTCTGCAGGGTCAGGATAACGCCCCCTCCGACGGTAATTAAGGACCCGAGGCTCGTCTTCTTCAGGGTCCGGCCGTGGCCGTCAATAACCACCAGGGCCGGACTGGTAGCATAGGGCAGCAGGGTAGCGCTGTAAGCTACATCCTCCGAACCGGCGGGAAGGTCAATAACCACCTGGTTACTGGCGGCGCTTCTTTCCTTTAGCAGCGCCAGGGCGCTGTCCTCATTATCCGGGGGACCAAAGCTTAGCACCGAATTGCTTGGGGGCCGGGCCGCGGGAAAGACTATCGTTACCGTGCCGCTGTTAGCGGAGTTGGTTACGGTTCCGGGGGCGTCATTATGGGAAAACACGTTTTGCCCCACCCCGGTAAAGGTAAAGCCCGGAGCGGCATTTAAGGCAAGCGACGCCGTATAGGCTTGACCTAATTGAAAGGTGCTGTGGGCCGGGCTCCAGGCCACGGTTCCGCTGTACTGGGCTCCGGTAATGCCGGTAACCGGGGTTACGCCGTTTACCGGTTTGGGCAGGTAGCCGGTTAAATTGGTGTCATATACGACAGTGGGGCTGCCGGCCTCCGCCGAGGGCGGAAAGATAATGGTAACGGAACCGCTCCCCGCCAAATTGGCGATGGTCTCCGCCCCCGTATGGATAAAGGCGTTTGACCCGACCCCGGTCAAGGTATACATCGCACTGGGCTTTAAGATCAGCTCCGCGGTATATGCCGTACCGGACTGAAAGGGACCGGTCAAAACAGCCTGGGTATTGGTGATTTTCCAGCTCACGGTTCCGGTATACTGGGTTCCGGCAAAGGACACGACCGGCGCCGACCCGCCTATGGGGTTAGGTATATACGCGGTCAGGTTAAGGTCACTTATCACCGTGGGGCTCATGGTCGGCAGATAGATAACCACGAAGCGCCGGGTGGTGGAACTGTCATCGATGAGGGGGAGACTTGGCTCCGGACCGTCGGGATAGGTAAATTTTTCCCCCTCGATAAACCGGTAGCCCTCTTTCGCCGTCAACCGTATGTCCGCCTTGTATATGCCCCCCAAGGCAAAGGCAAAGGGGTCCAGGAGTATGTCAGCGAAACCAGTGGAAGTTTTTTCTTGCCATGTTGCCTGTACCCGCATGTCCGCCCGGGTATCCACCTCCCGGACCAGCCGTTCGGTGGCCAGGGGAATGGGGACGTAGTTCTGCAGGTTATAGTCGGTGATAAAGGTGATGTTCCAGTCGTCGGAGTTATTATAGGTAACCGTAACGGTCCGCACCGGGTCCCCCAGATCGTCGATCTGGGCCCTTACCTTACCCGAGGGATAGGCAAAGGGGGTGGAGTAGAAGCTATAGCCCGGTTTGGGGGTGATGGTTATTTCCGCTTTATACACCGTATGCGCCGCAAAGGTATCAATGGCTGCTTCCGTACCGTTTTCGTCTTTCCACACCACGCTCATCTCCAGGTCCCCCCGGTCATTGACCAGAAACACCGGCCGCTCGTCCGGCTTTGGAACCGGCACATAGTTTTGGAGGTTGTAGTCGGTTATATGGGCAGACCCAACGGCCCCGTCCCGGGTGATCAAATAATCCTCTCCCAGGGGAACGGCGCACCCCGCGATCAAGACGCCGCACAAAATCATCAAAACCTTAAAACTTTTCATCGTCCTGCTCCTTGCGTCCATTTTTAATTCCCTTTATTGATAATATCCGACATAAGCAGAGTCAGCCCCCGGGTTGCTGTCAATCCTAATGTGACCTGGGTAGCCGTCATAAAGGAACTGGTTGGCGTTCACAGCCGCCTGCAGGAGGCCCAAAGCAGGGGCCGCCACTAAGGGCCTGGTCTTAGTAGGATCATCAGGTAGCAAGTCGTTAGGGTCCTCGTCGAGAGGGTCACCGAAGACAATGATATTCGCCACGGTCCCCGTAGAAGTCAGAAGGCCCCCAATTACAATAACGCCATCATCTAAAAGTATCTTGTTGGTACTTGCCACCCGGGCCTCTCCCGTCATGGTAAAGGCCATGCCAGTTCTTGAAGTGCCTATATGTATACCTATATTATCATTGACGGGATTGGGCCCCGGGGCCATATTATCCGTTATGATCCCACCATTCATGTTGAACACCCCCTTGCTGAGCAGCACCCCACCGCCGGAAACCTCATCCGGGGCGGTGGTGGGGGCGGGGGCGGTGGCGGTGGCCTCATTGTTTTGTATGGTCCCGCCGTTCATATCCACGGTCCCATCCTTAACGTACAAACCGCCGCCGGAACCCAGGCCGGAAACCGTATTGGATTCGATGGTCCCGCCATTCATGTTGAACAGCCCCATGTGCTCGACATACACCCCGCCGCCGGCATACTTAGCGGCGGCGCTGTTGAGTTCGATCGCCCCGCCGTTGTTCAGCGTCAAGGTCCCGCCGTCGACCCATACCCCGCCAACGGTTCCGGTACTTTCATTACCCGTAATAACCACCCCGGTCCCCAGGCTCAGGTTTCCTCCGGCATTGACCCGCACGAGGGGGGCATCGTTAGTGGCAATGCCCTCCAGGGTAAGGTGCTGCAAGCGCAGGGTAACGCCCCCCCCCACGGTCAGCAGGGCGCCACCTGTGGAGGGTATCTTCAGGGTACGGCCATGGCCGTTGATAATAACCGTGGCAGGACAATTATCATTCGCCGTCAGGACCACCGGTGTAACCAATTCCGGTTCGTTGGATACGTTATCGGTAAGGTCAATGTACAGGGGATAGGTGTCGTCTTTTAACTCCCGCATTAACCACAGGGCGCTGGCTTCGGTCTCCACCGGGCCAAAGGAGGTAATTACCTGATAGGTAGCGGAGGCGGTGGCGGGAAAGGTTATCGTTACCGTGCCGCTGTCCGCCGGGTTGGTGATTCCCAGGGCCTCCCCATGGGAAAATACGTTATGCCCTATCCCGGTAAAGGTATAGCCCGAGACGGCGTTTAAGGTAAGCACCGCCGTATAGGTCCTGCCCTCTTGAAAAGTGCTGTCAACGGGGCTCCAGCTTATGGCCCCGGAGTACTGGACGCTGTTGATCCCCGTTACCGGGGTCATGCCGCTGACCGGTTTGGGCAGCCGGGCGGTCAGGATGGTATCGTATACCACGGTGGGGCTGCCCAGGCTTCCGGTGGGCGAAAACGTAAGGGTCACGGCGCCGATCCCCACCGGATTGCCGACGGTTTCCGCCCCCGCATGGAAAAATGCGTTCGGCCCTATTCCGGTTACGGTATAGCCCGAAGCGGGGTTCAGGATCAACTCCGCGGTATAGGCCGTATTGGGCTGAAAGGGACCGGTCAAAACATCCGGGGTTCCGGTTTTTTTCCAGGTTATGGTTCCGGTATATTGGGAAGCGGCAAAGGAGGTAAGCGCCGTGGTCCCGCTTATGGGTTTGGAGACATAGGGGGTCAGGTCAAAGTCGTTTATTATGATGGGGGTCCGGGTCGCCCGATAGAGAACTTCAAAGCTTCTGCTATTGGGAGCGGTTTCGTCGCCCTGGGGGACCGCTGCGGTACCATCGGGATAGTAAAAGTTCCTGGCCGCGAAAAAACGGTATCCGTCTTTCACCGCCAGGTCTATTCTCGCCTGGTACACGGTATCCAGGACAAAGGTAATATTTGGAGCCTCGACGACATCGGTAAAAGTATCGGTACCTGTTTTCCGTTTCCAGGTCACCGTACCGGTCAAGTCCCCCCGGTTATCGATGCGCCACACCGGCTTTTCCCCGGCCAGGGGAATCGGAACATAATTCTGCAGGTTGTAGTCGGTGATAAAGGTGATGTTCCAGTCGTCGGAGCTGTTATAGATAACCGTTACGGTCCGGATCGGATCCCCCAGATCATTGATCTGGTCATATACCTTGCCCGCAGGATAGGTAAAGGGGGTGGAAGGGTAAAAACCGTAGCCGGGTTTGGGGCTTAACCGTATCTCCGCCTTATACACCGTACCGGGCGCGAAAGCCGCAAAGGGCAGGGGTATATTGGCGCCGGCTTCGTCTTTCCATACCACGGCCGCCTCCAGATCCCCCCGGTTGTCCACCAGGGTCACCGGCCGATCCCCGGGCTTGGGGATGGGCACATAACTCATGAGGTTGTAGTCGGTTATATAGATGACATTGGAGGCCCCGTCCCGGGTTAGCAAATAATCCTCCCCCAGCGGAAGGGCGCATCCGGCGATCCCCAGCGTCCCGCAGCATAAAACCAGTAAAGCCGTAAACCCTTTCATATTCCTTCCTTTTTTAATCGTCATAACCATACCCTGCACCTTATGGCTTATAGTTCGCATACCAGACCCCACCAACATCATACGGGATGCCAATATGAGTGTTCGCACTGGTACCGTCCTCATACCAGATCTTAAGATTAGTTCCCGAGATAAGGTCCTCCGTACTTGCCTGGAGCAAACGGATGGTGCTGCCGGAGCTGGGGGAGACATCTTCGTGTTTGACCCTTGCCGCCGGGGCAGGACTGCTCAGGATCCCGTCAATGGTAATCGTGGCGTTCCCCTTCAAAAACACCGGGTTGCCTTCTATCTTCGCGGTCCCCGACATCTTGAAAGTCGATGGCGCGCCAGAGGTAGATTCGATATACACCCCATAAGCACCGGTACCGCCATTATTCTGTATGACCCCGCCTTTCATAATAAAGCTATTACTAACTAAATACACCCCGGCGCCGCCATTCGTCACCGTGTTGCCTTCTATAATCCCCCCGGACATAGTGAAGGATTTTGCATACACGCCGCCGCCGCCCTGTCCTGCCACGGTGTTACCCTTTATGGTACCGTCGGTCATGGTAAAGGCCCCGTAGGTACTATATACCCCGCCGGCGCCGCTGCTCACAGAGCCGGAAAGGTGGTTGCCCTCTATGACCGCGTCCGCGCCGCTCATGAAGAAATCCCCCGTGACTATCACCCCGCCGGCGCCGACGCCGGAATCCATATTATTTTTATTCCCCTTTATACTGCCGTTACGCAGGTAAAAGGTTCCGGTTCCGTTGCTTATAGCCACCCCGCCGGCGGAATTCCGACCATACTCCACCTCATTATCTTGTATACTCCCACCGGACATAATAATTGACCCGGATCGGTGGAGAGCCACCCCGCCGCCTGAACCATCTCCGCCACTGACTTTATTATCCTGTATGATCCCGCCGTTCATGGTGAAGTCCCCGGTGACGATCAGCACGCCGCCGCCAAAGACGCCGCTCCCCGAAAGGCTGGTGACCGTCATATTTTTGATCGCCGCCCCGGAGTTTATGACCAGTTCCCCGCCCTCGACCCTTACCCCGCCGCCGGCGGAGTCTGCGGCCGTTACCGTATTGTGGTCAAGGACCGCGCCGTTCCCCAGGATCAGCCTGCCCCCGCTTTGCACCCTGACCAGGGCCCGGTTGTTGGCGTCCATACCCTTCAGGGTAATATTCAACAAGGTCAGGGTAATGCCGTTTCTTACCGTAATAAGGGCGCCCGCTTCCTGGATCTTCAGGACCCGGCCGCCGCCGTCAATCGTTATGTTGGTGGGACTGTTGTAATCCGCCAGCAGCTCCACCGTATTGGGGATAACCACTTCTTCTTCACCCCCGGGAAGCCCAATAGCCACGGGATTGTTATTGTCTTTCAGCTCCGTCATCAGTTTCAGGGCGCTGTTCTCCGCGCCAACCGGGCCAAAGCTCATGGCCGAGTGGGTAAAAGGTCCGGCCGGGGGAAAGTTAATCGTTACCGTACTGCTGTTCGGGGCATTGGTCACGATTCCGGAGGCATGGGCATGGGTAAATACGTTTTGCCCGATGCCGGTAAAGGTATAGCCCGGCAGGGCGGTCAGGGAAATCACCGCCGTATAAGATATATTGGTTTGAAATTGGCCGATCAACACCGCATTGCTTCCGGTGTTTCTCCAGACCACGGTTCCGCGGTACTGGGTCGTGGAAAAGGACATAACCGGGGTCGCCCGGCTGACCGGCCTGGGTACGCGGTCGGTCAGCGTGGTGTCGTATACCACGATAGGGCTTGGGGCGTTTGAGGTCGCCGGAAACTTGATGGTCACGACGCCGCTCCCCGCCGGGTTGGTAACGGTCTCCGCCCCCGTATGGATAAACACGTCCTGCCCGATGCCGCCGGTCCCG
Source organism: Treponema sp. TIM-1 (assembly GCF_046533115.1). Lineage (NCBI taxonomy): Bacteria > Pseudomonadati > Spirochaetota > Spirochaetia > Treponematales > Treponemataceae > Treponema > Treponema sp. TIM-1. The sequence goes on along the minus strand of NZ_JAJQRC010000019.1, from coordinate 41,931 downwards.
CCTACGCCGCTTATGGTATAACCCGATGCGGGGGTCAGGGTCACTTCCGCGGTATACGCCGTGCCGTATTGAAAGGGTCCGGCCAGTACCGCCTGGGTCAGGGTATTTCGCCAGCTTACGGTTCCCGTGTACTGGGGCGCGGCCAAGAACCCGACCGCCGTGGTACCGCTCATGGGTTTGGCCAGATAGGCGGTCAAATTGTAGTCGTTTATCTTCATGGGCGCCCTGGTGGCCAAATAGGTAACCGTAAATTTCCTTATATCGGGATCGGTCGTAGAACCATCGGGCTCTATATGGGACCCATCGGTATAGGTAAAGTTCTTTGTACTGGAAAAACGATACTTCGGTTTCGTCTTCAGTTCTATCACCGCCCGGTACACGGCGCCCAATTCAAAAACAAAAGAATCCGCGGTGTCTATGGAACTATACGCATCAGAACCCGGCGAGTTCTGCACGGACCATGCCGCCGCAACCGTCATGTCCTCCCGGGTATTCACGGCCCGGACCGGCCTTTCACTGGCAATGGGGACCGGGACATAACTCTGCAGATTGTAGTCGGTGATAAAGGTGATGTCCGCGTCATTGGAGTTATTGTAGGTAACCGTAACGGTCCGGGTGGGGTCCCCCAGGTCATCGGCCTGGCTGGTTATCTTGCCCGGATGATACGCAAAGGGGATGGAAGGGTCAAACCCGTAACCGGCCCGGGGGATAAGTTTTATTTCCGCCCTATACACCGTATCCGCCTGGAATACCGCCAGGGAGGGCAGGTTTGCCCCGGTATGGTCCCTCCATACGACGGTAACATCCAGGTCCCCCCGGTTCACCACGCTGACCGGCACTTCCCCGGTTGACGGAATGGGAACATAGGTTTGAAGGTTATAGTCGGTTATATAGGTAATAAGACTGTTCCAATCCCGGTTTATCGATAAATTTTCACCTACGGAAGTGGGACAGCCGGTGATCCATAGCACCATACCGCACAAAACCAGTAAAACCCTAAACTTTTTCATACTTTTGCTCCCTTTTATTACCTTTTACTTTCCCGGGGCCCACTATTATCCCCTATTTCCCATGGCTTGACAAGCCCCTGGCGATTACTACTCATCATAGTAACCATAATGGATACCACCTGCCGGTCGCGCATCAGTAATTCGGTCTTCGCCATTTTCGTTATTAACCAAAAAACGATTTCTGTAGGTATTGATGGAAGTATCAGAACCGCACAATAACTTCGTCACATCAGGCGTGAGACTGTCGGCGATGATATTTGCCACCCTTCCGGTACCAGCCAGGGAGTAGCCCACATTAATTGAAGCGTCCTGCGCCAAAAAAACCACATTGCCCTGATACCCCGGAAATGACCCCGGATCCACTTTCCCCGCAGAATCTATCTGGAAGGCATACTCGCTGCTACTGGCAACGTACACGCCATAGTTATTTCCCCCGGTATTCCCGGTTATCTCTCCCCCGGTCAGGTTAAATTGTCCGGCGACATATACGCCGTTGGCGCCTCTGACTGCGGTATTGCCATCCCCCGGACTTGTCCCGCCTATGCTCCCGCTGTCCATGTGGAAGAGCCCATTACTCCCAGAGTTGGTGATACCATCCCCGTCGATGTACACGGCCCCGGCGGATTTGTCTCCGGGGTCGTTGTACCGTGCTTCATTACCCGTTATGACCCTCTTCCCCCCGTTTCCCGTGTCAGGCCGGGTCATAGACACATTCCCGTCCCTATAGACATAGATCCCGCCGCCGGAGCTGGGCCCCCAGGCGCTATTACCCGTTATACTGCCATTAGTTAGCTCGAAATAGCCCTGCTTAACATATACGCCGCCGCCGGAATTGGCTTCATGAGCTTTATTGCCCGCTATGGCCACCGCCGTGTTTTCTATTATTACATGCATAGCGCTATAGATGCCGCCGCCGGACGCTGAGCCCTTGGCCTCATTACCCTGTATGCTTCCACCATAAAATGTACCATGCTGAATATAAATGCCCCCGCCGGAGGAATCCCCCCAGACAATGTTTTCTTTTACGATCCCGCCATACATGGTGAAGTCATCCCCCAGGTAGTATACGCCCCCGCCGGAAGAAGCTTCCCCGCCGGAAACAGGATCCCCGGCGATATTACCCGTTATGGTCCCGCCCTCTATAATGAGGCGTATATTCTGTATACAACCCACGCCGCCGCCGGAATTTTCTGCCAGGGCCCTATTACCCGCTATGACCGCGGCCCCCTTTATGGTGACCCTGGTAATGTCGACGTTACTACCGCCATAGGAATAAGCATAGACCCCGCCGCCGGAATGGGACTTGCCGGCGATATTACCCGTTATGGTCCCGCCATGATGGGTGAAGGTTCCATAATCAATAACAGCCACCCCGCCGCCGCCATACTCAGCATTCGCTTTATTGGCTTGTATGGTCCCGCCATACATATCAAAAAATCCGTTATCCACCAATACGCCCCCACCGAACTGATCCGTTAGGAAAGAGGGGGGAGGGACGGAATAATCCCCGTCAGGAACCGTATTGCCATCGCCGGGATTTGGCCCGCCAATGGTCCCGCCGCTCATGATAAACCTGCCGTTGTTGCTGATCAGCGCCCCGCCAGCCCGCCGGGCCTCCATTCCTTTAATTACCGCCCCGCTATTCATGGTCAGGGTTCCGTTGTTGACCCATATCCCCCCGGCCTCGGAATTTGTCTTGTTACCGCTCAAAACCGCACCGGCCCCCAGGATCAGCTTTCCCCCGGATAGTACCTTAACCAGGGGGGCATTGTTAGCGCTATAACCCTGTAGGTTAATGTTCTGCAGGGTCAGGGTAACGCCCCCACCGACGGTAATTAAGGTCCCGGGGCTCGTCTTATTCAGGGTCCGGCCATGGCCGTCAATAACCACCGTGGCGGGACTGGTATCATAGGGTAAAAGGGTAACGCTGTAATCTACATTCTCCGATCCGGCGGAAAGCGCAATGGCCACCTGGCTGCTCAGGGCGCTTCTTTCCTTCAGCAGCGCCAGGGCGCTGTTCTCCTCATCCGGGGGGCCAAAGCTCATCACCGAAGTGCTTGGAGGGCGGGCCGAGGGAAAGGTAATCGTTACCGTACCGCTGCCCGGCGGGTTTGTTATGGTTCCGGGGGCGTCATTATGGGAAAACACGTCCTGCCCTATCCCGGTAAAGGTATAGCCCGGAGCGGCGTTTAAGGTAATTACCGCCGTATAAGCTGTGCCCAGTTGAAAGGTACTGTGGGCCGGGCTCCAGGCCACGGTTCCGCTGTACTGGGGCCCGGTAATGCCGGTAACCGGGGTTACGCCGTTTACCGGTTTGGGCAGACGGGCGGTCAAAATAGTATCGTACACAATGATAGGGCTGCCGGCTCCCGCCGAAGGCGGAAAGGTGACGGTGACGGTGACGGAACCGATCCCCGCCGGATTGGTTACGGTCTCCGCCCCTGTATGGATAAAGACGTTTGACCCGACCCCGGTAAAGGTATAGCCAAAACCGGGGCTCAGGGTCAGCGCCGCGGTATATGCCGTACCAGGCTGAAAGGGACCGGTCAAAACCTCCTGGGTATCGGTGTTTTTCCAGTTCACGATTCCGGTATACTGGACTCCGGCAAAGGACATAATCGGCGTTGCCCCGCTTACCGGTTTAGCGATATAAGAGGTCAGGTTAAAGTCATCTATTACCGTGGGACTCATGGTCGGCAGATAGGTAACCTCGAAACGTCTGGTGTTGGAGGTGCTCTCGATGGGACTTGGATCCGGACCGTCGGGATAGGCAAATTTCTCCCCCTCGATAAACCGGTAGCCCTCTTTCGCCGTCAACCTTATATCCGCCTTGTATATGGCCCCCAAGGTAAAGGCAACGGGGTCCAGGGGTATGTCAGCGAAATCAGTGGGAGTTTTCACTTGCCATATTGCCTGTACCCGCATGTCCGCCCGGGTCTCCACAGCCCGGACCGGCCGTTCCCCGGCCAGGGGAATGGGGACGTAGTTCTGCAGGTTATAGTCGGTGATAAAGGTGATGTTCCAGTCGTCGGAGTTATTATAGGTAACCGTAACGGTCCGGACCGGGTCCCCCAGGTCATCGGTCTGGGCGCTTACCTTACCCGCGGGATAGGTAAAGGGGGTGGAGGAGAAGCCGTAGCCCGGTTTGGGGGTGATGGTTATTTCCGCCTTATACACCGCAGCCGGCGCAAAGGTATCAAAGGCCGCTTCCGTACCGTTTTCGTTTTTCCACACCACGCTCATGTCCAGGTCCACCCGGTCATTGACCAGGATTATCGGCCGCTCATTTGGCTTCGGAACCGGTACATAGTTTTGGAGGTTGTAGTCGGTTATATAGATAACGCCCTCGGCCCCGTCCCGGGTGATCAAATAATCCTGCCCCAGGGGAACGGCGCACCCCGCGATCAGCAGCGCCGCGCCGCATAACATCATCAAAACCTTAACCCCGTTCATATTCCTGCTCCTTTACACCCGTTTTTAATTACTGATAAACCCAGATATAGATATCGCCATGATCACTGTAACCACCAATATGGTTCTCTCCGTTATACGTGAACCTATCCACGTATGTCAGGCCAAGGGAGAGATTCTTTGCCCCCACTAAATTCCTGCCGGTGGGGGGGTCGTTGCCGACCTGGATATCTGCCGCCACTGGTGAGCTCAAGGGGCCGCCAATTATGATGACAGCGCTGCCATCGCCCAAAAACACCCTGTTGTTTGCCGCCACCCGGGCCGGTCCCGTCATAGTGAAGCTTCCATAAAACCACATGGCCGCAAGATATACGCCGCCCCCGGAATCGGACCCGTCGGCCGTATTATCCGTTATGAGCCCGCCGTTATGGTTAAAGGTTCCTTTATTTAAGTTATCGCCCGTAAGATACACCCCGCCCCCGGAATGCTCCCCCGCGGCCTTATTGTATTGTATGGTCCCGCCGTTCATATCCACGGTCCCGCTCTTAACCAGCAAGCCGCCGCCGGAATCAGGACCGGAAACCGTATTACCATCCTCGCTGCTTTCCCCGCCTATGATTCCATCGTTCAGGTAGAACCACCCGTTGGCGTCGAGCAGCACCCCGCCGCCGGAACCAGAGGCAGCGGCGCTCATTTTTTTAATCACCCCGCCATTGTTTAGGACAAGGGTCCCGCCGTTGACCCATACCCCGCCGGCGTTTCCGGCGCTTTGATTATTGGCAAGGACCGCCCCGGTCCCCAGGATCAGCCTTCCTCCGGGCCTCACCGTAACCAGGGGGGCATTGTTAGCGTTATGGCCCTCCAGGGTGATGTTCTGCAAGCTCAGGGTAACGCCGCCCCCTATAGTCAGGAGCGTACCCGGGGAGTTTATCTTCAGGGTACCGCCATGGCCGTTAATGATAACCGTGGCGGGACTGTTAATACCCGCCGTCAGGATAACGCTGTCCGGTACAACATATTCGGCGGCATGGTCGGGAAGGTCAATGACCAGGGGATAGGTATCGTCTTTGAGCTCCCGCATCATCCACAAAGCGCTGGTCTCGGTCTCCACCGGGCCAAAGGAGGTAATTACCTGATAGGTCGAGGAGGCGGTCACGGGAAAGGTTATCGTTACCGTGCCGCTGTCCGCCGGGTTGGTGATTTCCGGGGCATCCCCATGGAAAAATGCGTTCGGCCCTATTCCGGTAAAGGTATAGCCCGAGGCGGGGTTTAAGACAAGCACCGCCCTATAGGATACGCTCTCTTGAAAGACGCCGTCAAAGGGAATCCAGGTTACGCTTCCGGAGTACTGGGCCCCGGTAATGCCCATTACCGGGGTCATGCCGCTTACCGGTTTGGGCAGCCGGCCGGTCAGGATGGTGTCGTATACTACCATGGGGCTGCCGAAACTTCCGGTCGGCGGAAACATGAGGGTCACGGCGCCGCTTGCCGCCGGATTGCTTATGGTTTCCGCGCCCGTATGGACAAAAAAGTCCTGTCCCAGGCCGGTTACGGTATAGCCCGAAGCGGGGTACAGGGTCACTTCCGCGGTATAGGCCGTATTGGGCTGGAAAGAACCGGTCAAAACCTCCTGGGTTCCGGTGTTTTTCCAGGTTATGGTTCCCGTATACTCGGAAGCGGCAAAGGACATTATGGCCGTGGTCCCGCTCAAGGGTTTGGGCACATAGGGGGTCAGGTTGGGGTCCCCTATTATTATGGGGGTCCTGGTGGCCCGATAGAGGACTTCAAAACTTCTGCTATGGGGAGCAGTCCCATCGCCCTGGGGGACCGCTGCGGTGCCGTCGTGATAGGAAAAGTTCCTTGCTGCGGAAAAACGATACCCGTCTTTCACTGCCAGGTCTATTTTCGCCCGGTACACGGAGTGCAGTTGAAAGTCATTCCCGGTGAAGGGGTCAAAATCATCGGGGGCCGTTTCCACGTCCCAGGTCACCGTACCGCCCAGGTCCCCCCGGTTATCGATGCTCCGCACCGGCTTTTCCCCGGCCAGGGGAACCGGAACATAATTCTGCAGGTTGTAGTCGGTGATAAAGGTGATATTCCATTCGTCGGAGTTATTATAGATAACCGTAACAGTCCGGATCGGATCTCCCAGGTCTTTGGTTTGGTCCCGTATCTTGCCCGCCGGATAGGCAAAGGGGGTGGTAGGGTAAAAACCATAGCCGGGTTTGGCGCTGAGCCGTATCTCCGCCTGATATACCGTATCCGCCGCAAAAGCCTCAAAGGGCAGGGGTATTTCAACGCCGTCCTTGTCTTTCCATGCCACGGCCGCCTCCAGGTCCCCGCGGCTGTCCACCAGGATCACCGGCCGCTCCCCGGGCTTGGGGATAGGCACATAGTTTATGAGGTCGTAATCGGTTATATAGGCGATAGCGGCGCTTCCGTCCCGGGTTATCAAATAATCCTCCCCCAGGGGAAGGGCGCATCCCGCGATCCCCAGCGCCGCGCCCCACAGAACCAGTAAAGCCGTAAACCCTTTCATGCCCCTGCTCCTTCTAGTCGTCCTAACCAAACTCCCGTTACTCCACATAGTCCGCATACCAGACCCCATCAACATCAACATTATTAGGGGCAATATGGGAGGGATCGCCCGCATAGCTAAACTTACTATAATTTCCCGTGATAAGGTCCTCCGTACTTGCCTTGAGTAAATGGATTTCGGCGCCGGGGGTTTCGTGTTTGACATTTGCCACCGGTGAAGAAGCGCTCAGATTACCATCAATGGTAATCGTTGTCTCCTCTTTCAGAAACACCAGATTGTTTGCAGCCACCACCGCAGACCCCGACATCCTGAAATTTGCGGTTATTATGGAGTAAGGGAAGGACTGAGAAGGGTAAGAGTGTATATACACCCCATAATTGTTGGGACCGCCGACATTCCCTGTTATAGTCCCCCCGGACATAATAAACGACCGATCGAGGATGCTACTGGAGACACACACACCATTGGCACCAAAAACCGCGGTATTGGCGTCGCCCGGGTTATCCCCGCCAATAGTCCCCCCAGACATAGTAAAGTATCCCCGGGCGTTCACCCCGCCGCCTGATACAGAAAGATAAACAAGGTCTTCGTTCAATACCCTATTACCCTTTATGACCCCGCCGCTCATGGTAAAATTATCATTTCCTTCCATATTTACCCCCCCGCCGCCATACCGCTTCACGGTGTTGTCCTGTATGGTCCCCCCGGACATGGTAAAATTCCCTACTTCCACTCCGCCGCCGCCATACCGCACGGTATTGCCTCTTATGGTACCGGCGGCCAGGGTAAAGCTCCCTTGTCCATACACTCCGCCGCCGCCTTCGCTAGAGCCCTCAACAACTTCGTTACCCGCTATAGCCGCGTCCGCGCCGTTCATGGTAAAACTACTCCCGGAAGCCAGAAACACACCGCCGGCGCCCCAGCGGCTACCCTGGGGATACTCATCGGTATAGGTAACTAAATTTTCTTTTATGCTGCCGTTATACATCAGGAAGGTCCCCTCATCGAGACTCACCCCGCCGCCGGCAAAATAACAATTTTCTGTCTTGTTGTATTGTATAGTCCCGCCATACATGGTAAATGCCCCCTGTTGGACACTCACTCCGCCGGCAGCATACCGACCGTCGCTGTCATGGGCGACATTACCATCCGCAAGAGATTCCCCCCCTATGATCCCGCCGCTCATGGTGAATTTCCCGTTCATATCGACCATCACACCAGCGCCGATACTATCGCTATATGAGCTGGCCGACATACGTTTGATCACCGCCCCGGAGCTCATGGTAAGTTCCCCGCCGTTGACCCATACCCCGCCGGCTAGGGCGGCCGCTTTATTGCCGGTAAGGACCGCGCCGGCCCCCAGGATCAGCTTGCCCCCGGTTTCTACTATAACAAGGGGCTTGTTATTGGAATCCGTACCCTGCAGGGTAATGTTCAACAAAGTCAGGGTAATGCCGGTTCTTACCGTAATAAGGGCGCCCGCTTCCTGGATCTTCAGGACCCGACCGTTGCCGTCAATCGTTATATTGGCGGGACTGTTGTAATCCGCCAGCAGCTCCACCGTATTGGGGATAACCGTTTCTTCTTCACCCCCGGGAAGATCAATGAACACGGGATTGTTATCGTCCTTCCGATCCTTCATCAGTTTCAGGGCGCTGCCCGGCGCGTCAACCGGGCCAAAACTCGTAACCGGGTGGGTAGAAGGCCCGGCCGGGGGAAAGCTAATCGTTACTGTGCCGCTGTCCGGGGGGTTTATCACCTCCCCCGAGGCATGGGCATGGGTAAATGCGTTTTGTCCGATGCCGGTAAAGGTATAGCCCGGCAGGGCGGTCAGGGAAATCACCGCCGTATACAACGTATTGGTTTGAAAATGACCGCTCAGCGCTGCCTGGGTCAGGGTATTTTTCCAGACCACGGTCCCCGTGTACTGGGCACTGGAAAAAGACGCAGCCGGGGTCGCCCGGTTCACCGGCCTGGGTATACGGTTGGTCAGGATGGTGTCATATACCACCGTGGGACTTGCGCTGTTTGAGGTCGGCGGAAACTTGATGGTTACAACGCCGCTCCCCGCCGGGTTGGTAACGGTCTCCGCCCCTGTATGGATAAATACGTCCGGCCCGATGCCGCCGGTCCCGCCTACGCCGCTTATGGTATAACCCGATGCGGGGGTCAGGGCCACTTCCGCGGTATACGCCGTACCGTATTGAAAGGGGCCGGCCAGTACCGCCTGGGTCAGGGTGTTTCGCCAGCTCACGATTCCCGTGTACTGGGACGCAGCAAAGGACCCGGCCGCCGTGGTACCGCTTACGGGTTTGGCCAGATAGGTGGTCAAATTGTAGTCGTTTATCTTCATGGGCGCCCTGGTGGCCAAATAGGTAACCGTAAATTTCCTTATACCGGGATCGGTCGTAGAACCATCGGGCTCTGCCTGGGACCCGTCGGTATAGGTAAAGTTCTTTGTATCGGAAAAACGATAGTTCGGTTTCGTCGTCAGTTCTATCACCGCCCGGTACACGGCGCCCAGCTCAAAAGCAAAAGAATCCGCGGTATCTATGGGGACAAAATTATCAGAATCCGGCGGGTCCTCCACTTTCCATGCCGCCGTAATGGTCATGTCCTCCCGGTTATGCACGGCCCGGACCGGCCTTTCATCGGCAATGGGGACCGGGACATAGCTCTGCAGGTTGTAGTCGGTGATAAAGGTGATGTCCGCATCGTCGGAATTATTGTAGACAACCGTAACGGTTCGGGTGGGGTCCCCCAGATCATCAACCTGGCTGGTGATCTTGCCCGGATGATACGCAAAGGGGATGGAAGGGTCAAACCCGTAACCGGCTTTGGGGGTGAGTTTTATTTCCGCCCCATACACCGTGTCCGCCTGGAATACCGCAAGGGAGGGCAGGTTTACCCCGGCATGGTCCTTCCATACGACGGTAACATCCAGGTCCCCCCGGTTCACCACGCTGACCGGCGCTTCCCCGGTTGACGGAATAGGAACATAGGTTTGAAGGTTATAGTCGGTAATATAAGTAATAAAGTTGTTTTCATCTTTATAAATCGATAAATTTTCGCCTACAGAAACGGGACAACCGGTGATCCATAGCACTATACCGCATAAAACCATTAAAACCTTAAACTTTTTCATCTCCTAGCTCCCTTTTATTACCTTTTTAGTCTGCCAGGGCCCATTATTATCCCCTATTCCCCGTGGCTTGACAAGCCCTTTACCTTTACGATTACGGTTCATTATAGTTTCCATCGTAAGCGTCGTTTGGGCCCTGAGCAATCACCAAAGGGATCGATACCGGGGGCGCTATTACCCTTTTTTTAACTTTCTGAAATCCCTTGAAGGCATATAGGTTGAACAGACTGAAGCAAAACGCGGATATATACCTATTGATGATTCATATGGGAGAGAAATTTATCCTGCCGCACGCAGATGCCATAGATCGCCCCTTCTAAACAAACCAATCCTGCGGACAGACCGGCCGCCTTATTGATCCGTTTGAATAACCTTTTTTTCTATAGAGGACTTCTTCCAAAACCCGGTTAATTTTGGAAAAAATCCCTGGAGCTTGTTTCAAAATTCGGTCGGATATTTTGAAACAACCTCACATTATACAATTTATTATAAAATCACTGGTCTGTCAAAAAAAATCATTACCCAAGGGGCCAATTTCAAAATTCGGCTGCCTTGATCCCTTTTATGCCATTCAATTATCGGCATACTTTTATAAATTCTTGAGTAAAAAGCTGGTTTTATTATCTCAATATTACGCAAGGATCCCAAGCAGAGATGAAATTTAACTACGAACCTCACGAACCATCACGAACAAGAAGATATTTCGAACAAAAAGTTCGTGATGTTCGTGTCGTTCGTGGTTAATCCTATGCTTCCGGTCCCGCCCGGTTATCGCCGGGACCGGACAGAAAAACCCGGGGGCAAGCCCCGGGCGATTACGGTTTATAGTACCCATAGTAGTCGGAACCGTCTAATACCGCATCAGTAATGTGGTTATCGCCCACGGCGCCATTAACCGTAAAACGGTCTTTTTGGTTGTTGATAGAAGCTGCGGAACCACTGTACAATAACTTGGTGGTGGAGCTGGGGTTGCTGCAGCGGATCGCCGCCACCACCCCGGAGCCAGGCAGGTCGTCAAGGTTAATCACCGCGCCGGGATCCAAAAACACCAGGTTATTGGTATTAACCTTCGCCGTTCCCCCTATACGGAAGGCTTTCGGGTTGGTGTTGTTGGTAACATATACGCCATAGTTTTCGGTAATTCCGTTATTCTCATTTCCCTTTATTTCCCCGGCCTCCATCTCCAAGCTCCCTTCAACGCCAATATAAACACCCCCGGCGGCATCGGGCTTTCTGACGATATTTTCCGTTATGACTTCGTTAGCCTTCATAACAAAGGTTCCCTGGGTATATACGCCCCCGCCGGAATGGTGACCCGATGAGTCATTTTTCTGTATGGTCCCGTTAGTCAGGTGGAAGGCATTGTAACCACCGCTAAAGACGGCAACGCCCCCGCCGGAATAGTTATCCTCCGCCAGATTTTCCTGTATAAACCCATCGGTCAGGGAGAAGGAACTGTGGGCACCAATGATGGCAGCGCCGCCGCCCGAATATTCCCCCATGGCCTGATTTTTTTTGATGCTCCCGCCTTTTATACTGACGGAAGCGGGGGACTTATCATTACCATTGATGGCAAGACCGCCGCCGGAATAGCTGCCGTTCGCCACATTTTCTATGATGGTCCCGTTGGTCATGTCAAAGGACTCGGCAACATACATACCGCCGCCGGAATGGTGATCCTTCGCTTTATTCCCCTTTATGGTCCCGCCATCCGGCATGCTATTGGACAACGAGGTAACATATATGCCGCCGCCGGAATGGTCCTTTTCGGCGATATTTTCCTCGACCACCGCGGCCGTATCCATCGTGAATTTACACCCATTCAAATACAGGCCGCCGCCGGAATCGGCTGCCTTCGCCGTATTTTTCTTTACGATCCCGTTATTCATATTAAATTCCCCATCGGAGGTGACATACACCCCCCCGCCGGAATTGGGCTGCTCCACCGTATTGTTTTCTATGGTCCCGTCATTCATGATCAAGGTCCCTTTGGTAGCAACCCGTATACCCCCGCCGGAATTGGGCTTCTTCGCCGTATTTTCCTTTATGGTCCCTTTATATATGGCGAATCTCGCATCCCCAAAGACATACACCCCCCCGCCGGAATTGGGCTGTTCAGCGGTATTATCTGCTATGACTGCGGCCGTACCAGCCATCACGAAGTTCCCCTTGACATACACGCCGCCGCCGGAAGCGGCTTTCACTACCGTATTATTTTCTATGGTCCCGCCGGTCATGGTGAAAGCGCCAATTTTAAAGGTATTATACCGGCCCTCCACATACACGCCGCCGCCGGAATCGACCTCCGCCGCCGTATTGTTTTCTATGGTCCCGTTCTCCATGGCGAACTCATTAAAGGAGGAAGCATACACCCCCCCACCGGAAGATGCCGCCTTGGCCGTATTGTTTTTAACGGACCCGCCGGTCATGGTGAAGCGGCCATAGCCGCCGACGCCGCCGCCGGAATTGTTACGCTGCGCCACATTTCCCTGGATGGTCCCCTCGATCAGGTAGAAGGTCCCGGTCCCCACATTCATAAAGCCCGTATATACGCCGCCGGAACTGTACTGCTGTTCGGCAGTATTGTTTTCAATGACCGCGGTTGCGCCGTTCATCGTAAAGATCCCCCCGTCCAGATGTACGCCGCCGCCGGCATAGTACCCTATCGCCGTATTCCCCGTTATGGTCCCGCCGTATTGGTTGAAGGCTCCCAGGGCGGCGGAGTTCGCGGTGGTACCAACGATACCCACCCCGCCGCCGGAAGTGTCCCCCAGCGAGGTATTCCCCTCTATGGTCCCGCCATGCAGGTTGAAGGTCCCCACATTGATCCCTACTCCCCCGCCGCTATGACTAACCGCCGTTCGATTGGATTTTATGAGCCCGCCGTACATGGTGAAGGTCCCGTCATAGACAAACACCCCGCTCCCGGAGTACGAAACAAGCGCTTCGTTGCCTTCACCGGATTCCCCGCCTATGGTTCCCCCGCTCATGGTGAATCGTCCGTCATCGTCGATGAACACGCCGCCGCCCCGCAGGGCTTTCATGTTTTTGATTACCGCCCCGCTGTTCAGGACCAATTCCCCGCCGTTGACCCATATACCCCCGGCGTCCCCGGTGCTCCGGTTTCCCTTCAGGATCACCCCGGTCCCCAGGATCAGTTTCCCCCCGGACTGTACCTTGACGACCGGGGCGTTGTTCCCGCTTATACCTTCCAGGGTGATGTTCTGCAAGGTCAGGGTAACCCCGGCCCCCACCGTAAAGAGCATACCCGGGGACAGCCGCTTCAAAACCCGGTTGTGGCCGTTGATAACCACATTGCCGGGACAATTCGTGCCCGCCACCAGGGTGATGTTGCTTCCTATGTTCTCGGATCCGCTGGGAAGGTCAATGGCCAGTTGATAGATATCTTCCACCCGGTTCCTCATCAGCTTCAGGGCGCTGTCCGTCGCCGACGCCGGACCAAAGCTCGTTACCCCAAAGGAGGGAGGGATCACGGGAAAGTTTATCAGTACCGTGCCGCTGTTCGCCGGGTTGGTAACGACCCCGGAGGCGTCTTTATGGAGAAACCGGTTCTGCCCGATACCGTCAAAGGTATAGCCCGGGACAGGGCTCAAAACAGCCACCGCCGTATAGGCCATGCCGGGGTGAAAGGGGCCGTTCAGCACGGCCTGGGTATAGGTATCTTTCCAGGTTATGGTTCCGGTGTACTGGCTCCCGCCAAACGAAACAACCGGGATCATACCGTTGGCCGGTTTGGGTATACGGCCGCTCAGGTTGGTATCGTATACCACCGTAAGCCCGCCGGCGCCCGTAACCGGCGAAAAGTTAATGCTTACCATGCCGCTCCCCCCGGAATTGGTTACGGCTTCCGCCCCCGTATGGATAAACCAGTTCGCCCCTATCCCGGTAAAGGTATAGCCCAATGCCGGGGTCAGGATCAGCTCGGCGGTATAGGCCGCCCCGGATTGAAAGGTACCGGTCAGGATCGTCTGGGTAGTGGTGTTTTTCCAGATCACGGCGCCCGTGTACTGGGCATTGGCAAAGGATATGACCGGCGTTACCCCGTCTATGGGTTTGGGTATATAGGGGGTCAGATTATGCTCGGATACTATCTGGGGGTTCCGGGCCGCCATATACGTTGCGGTTAATCGCCTTACCCCGGGATCGGTGGCATCACCCTGGGGGACAATTACCGTACCGTCGGAATACACAAAGTTCCTTGACGGAAAGAAAGCATACCCCGGTTTTACCGCCAGTTCTATCTCCGCCTGGTATACGGCGCCCAACACAAAGGTATAGGGGGTGGTAGTTATGGGGACAAAATGGGAAGAATCCGGCGGATCTTCTATGGCCCATGACACCGTCACCGTCAGGTCCGCCCGATTAGGGATAGTGGTTACCGGCCCGTCCCCGGTCATGGGAACCGGGACATAGCTTTGCAGTAAGTAATCGGTGATATAGGTAATATCCGCCTTGTCGGAGTTATTGTAGGTAATCGTAACCATACGGGTGGAATCCCCCAGGTCATCGTTCTGGACACTCACCTTCCCCGAGGGATAGGTGAAGGGGATGGACGAGTAAAAGCCATAGCCCGGTTTGGCGGTAATGCGTATCTCCGCACCATACACCGTATCCGCCGCAAAGGTATCAAAGGGTAACGGTACGTCACCCCCGGCCGCGTCTTTCCAGGTCACGGTCAGGTCCATGCCCTCACTGCTGCTGGCCGTGACGGGCCGCTCCCCGGCCGACGGAATGGGAACATAGGACTGGAGATTATAATCGGTTATATAATTAAGCGATCCGGCTCCGTCCCGGGTTATATAATAATCCTTCCCCAAGGGAAGGGCGCAGCCGGCCATCAACAGCGCTACGCCGCATAATGCTGCTAATAGGGTAAATCCTTTCATACATGTGTCCTGGCTCTTATTGCCTAAAATTTTTAGCGGTCTATACTGAACAGATGGAAACTCAGTGCAGATATACCTAGTTTATAGAAAACTTTTCCTAAAACCCGGTTAATTTGGGGGAAAAATTCCTGGAATTTGTTTCAAAATTTTGTCGTATCTTTTGAAACAACCTTACGCTATACAAATTAAATAAAAATTATTGATAAGTCAAGAAAAATATTACTAAATTGGTAAATTACCAGCAGCCGGTAAAATCTACAAAAATTAATGGAATTTAACCACGAAGAACAATAATAGGAAATTCACCACGAGGTAGACCGCTATGCGGTCAATTAAATGAGCAGAAGGCGAATAAGGAAAGGAATTAAGAATGAAAAGTGAAGAGTGAAGAGTGGGCATTTTTCCTCATTCCTCCCTCCTCTCTTTAACTCTTCTCCCTCCTTCCTCGCCTTCTGCGCCTTCGTGGTCGAATTCTCTTTCTCCTATGTATCAGGCATATTCGTGTTTACAAGGTATTAGTTAGCCCGCCTTACATTCTGGATGGGCAATACCCACAGCCATGCCGGGGAGACCGCCAGACCGGTGTATTTTTTATTCAGGACGCTTTGCCGCAGGGAATAATCAAACACGATATAGGGCGCCTCGTCGATGATGGTGTTCATCGCCTGGGATTGAAGCTCAAAACGCCGGGCCGGATCCGTGGTACTGCGCTGGGCGTCGATAAGGCGTTCCACCGCGGGATTCACATAGGCCGCCGCATTATAGCCCCCGTCGGCCTGAGCAGCCGCATACATGATCTCGATATTGCCGTTAAGGTCCGGATAATCCGCCTCCCAGCCGCCGAAAAGCATATCGTAGTCCCGTTTCCCGCTGCTGTCAAGAATTCCGCCCATTTGGTAGGTGTCCTGTTCATCCCCGGACATTTTCCGGATCTCCACGTTGATGTTGAGGGGCTTTAAGGATTCCTGGAGGAACAGCGCCCGCTGGCTTGCCAGGGAGGATTCGCTGATGATCACGTCACAGGTAAAGCCCTTGGGATAGCCGGAACGGGCCAGGTACTCCCGGGCCTTGGCCAGGTCGTAATCGTATTTAGGCGCCGTGGTAAGGTACTGCCGCCACTTGGCGGCGTTTTCGCCGTACAGGGCCGGACCAAAGGGCAGTACGGTTCCCACGATCCCGGCGTTTTTGATGATGGTCCGCTGGAATTCGTTGAGGTTGAGGGCATGGGAAATCGCCCGGCGGACGTTCACGTCGTTAAAGGGGGCCCGCTGGGTATTCATGGCGAGGTAGGTCAGGCTGTAGGTGTCCACGCTGGTCAGGTTCAGGTCCCGGCTTGTTGCCAGCCGGTCGAGCATATCAATGGGGAGGTTGGCGGAAAAGTCAACGCTGCCGGTCTCCAGGGCGATCACCCGGGTGGTGTCCTCGGGGATGATCTTGAACACAATGGTATCGACGATATTGGCGGCGAGTTTTTCCTTGTTCCAGTAGTTGGTGTTTTTCTTGAGGACTATCTCCTGGCCGCTGGTCCAGCTTTGATACACAAAGGGCCCGGTGGCGAGGATGCCGCCCTGGGCGGTCCCGAAATCCCCGGTGTGTTTCTCATAATAGGCCTTGCTGATGATCCGCCCCGCGGCGGTGGTGGGGAAATACTTAAACACCGCCGAAGGCTGACTCAGCTTAATGGTCAACTGCCAGGGGCCGGTGGCGGTAAAACTCACCACGTCCTGGTAGAAGTCCGAGAAGTAGGTGCCGCCGTCGGGGTCCTTGGTACGGTTAAACGAAAAAAGCACGTCGTCCATGGTCATTTTGGTACCATCGGAAAAGACGATATCGTCCCGTACCTCGTACACATAGGTCAGATCATCCGCCTGACGCCAACTCCGGGCCAGTTCCGGGATGATGTTGTTGTTGGCGTCCAGGGTCACCAGGCCCTCGGTGATCTGGTTCACCACCTGGTTGGTAACATAGTTCCAGGCAACCCCGGGATCAACCGCCCTGATGTCTTCGCTCAACGCCACCGTAAAGGTGGTTCCCCCCTGGGCAGCGTTTCCCCGGGCATATAACCAGCCGGTACACAAAATCAGGGCCAAAAAAATGACAATTTTTCTTTTCATCAATAACTCCTTTCTATTTTTTCCGATCCTAGGGACCGGTAAGATACCTTATGAAACCAAAAAACACCGCACCAGATGTTCCGGGGCGATCTCCTTTACCGGGGGCCGTTCCCGTAAACAGCGGGATTGCGCCGAGGGGCAGCGGGGCGCAAAGGGACAGCCCGGTAGTTCCTCCGCCGCCTTGGGCATCTCCCCCTTCGGCGCCGGCCGATCCCGGGCCTCCACCGTGTCCAGCCGGGGCACCGCGGCGATGAGGG
This sequence comes from Treponema sp. TIM-1, assembly GCF_046533115.1. Lineage (NCBI taxonomy): Bacteria > Pseudomonadati > Spirochaetota > Spirochaetia > Treponematales > Treponemataceae > Treponema > Treponema sp. TIM-1. Next base: position 24,551 of record NZ_JAJQRC010000019.1, on the reverse strand, counting down.
ATCGGGTATAGGGGTGCCGGGTGTTGCCAAAGAGCTCCGTGGCCGGGGCTGTTTCCACCACCTGCCCCAGATACATCACCGCCACCCGGTCGCAGAGATACTCCACCACGGTCATGTCGTGGGATATAAAAAGCATGGTGAGATTCCGGGATTTCCGCAGATCCGAAAGCAGGTTGAGGAGCTGGGCCTGGACGGAAACGTCCAGGGCGGAAACGGGCTCGTCGGCCACGAGCAGGGCCGGGTCCGAAAGCAGGGCCCGGGTTATGGCAAGCCGCTGCAGCTGACCCCCGGAAAGTTCCTGGGGCCAGCGGTTGAGCAGGTCCCCGGATAAGCCAATGTCGGAAAAAAGCGCGGCGATCCGTTCGGAACCCTGCTCCCGGCTCATACCGTAATACCGGCATACCTCCATAAGGGCCCAGGCGATCCGGAGCTTGGGGTTAAAGGACCCAAAGGGGTTTTGAAAAACCATCTGCATCGCCCGCCGGATGGAGGACAGCCGGTGGCGGTCCAGGGCGGTAATATCCTCGCCCTTAAAAAACACCTGCCCCGCGGTGGGCTCCACCAGCCGCAGGATCAGGCGGCCCAGGGTAGATTTTCCGCAGCCGCTTTCCCCGACAATCCCCAGGATCTCCCGGGGCTTTACCCGGAAGGAAACATCATCCACCGCCCGGATCAGGCGGCCCCGGCTGAGGGGGAAGTGTTTTTTAAGGCCCCGGACTTCCAGGAGGGTTTCCGTGTTCATCGTCCCTCCTTCCCGGCCGGAAGGGGATAATGGCAGGCCACCCAGTGGCCGTTACCCCGGTCCACGCCGGCAGGCAGGGTATGGCAGGCAGGCCCGGCCCGGTTACACCGCGGGGCAAAGGGGCAGCCCGGCGGCGGATCGTAGAGCCGGGGGGGAAAACCGGGTATCACCGGCAGGGGTTCCATCCCCGCGCCGGAACGGCCCCGGGGGATACAGTCGATAAGGGCCTTGCTGTAGGGATGGACCGCGTTTTTGATAAGGTCCCGGGCCGAAGCGGTCTCCACAATGTGGCCGGCGTACATCACCGACACCCGGTCACAGGTCTCTGCCACCACCGCGAAGTTGTGGGTGATGAGCAGCACCGAAAGGGAAAGCTCCTGCCTGAGGGTTTTGAGCAGGTTCAGGACCTGGGCCTGGATGGTTACGTCGATGGCCGTGGTGGGCTCATCGGCAATGAGCAGTTCCGGGTCGCAGCTTATGGCCTGGGCGATCATCACCCGCTGCTGCATACCCCCGGAAAGCTCAAAGGGGTATTGCCGGGCGGTATCCCGGTGCAGGCCCACCCGTTCCAGGAGGATGGCGGTACGGCGGCGCAGTTCCTTCCGGGGCAGGGCAAAGTGGTTGGCCATGGCCTCTTCGATCTGCTTCCCCGCCCGTTCCAGGGGGGATAGGGAGTTCTGGGGGTCCTGAAAGATCATGGAAATTCGCCTGCCCCGGATGGCCCGGAGTTCCTTTTCGTCCAGGGCAAGGAGGTCCTTTCCGTCAAACCAGGCCTGGCCCCGGACCCGGCTATGCTTTTTATCGAGGAGCCCCATAATTGCCCGGGAACTGACGCTTTTGCCGCAGCCGCTTTCCCCCACCAGACCGTGGATCTCCCCCCGGCGGATGGAAAGGTTCACCCCGCCCACGGCGTAGACGATCCCCTCCACGGTAAGAAAATCGCAGGAGAGGTCTTTGATGGCAAGCACCTCCCCGGTCACGATTTCCCCTCCTTCGTGCGTTTTTCGATTTTTTCAAAGGAGGGGAGGGTCCGGCCCGCGGGGTCCAGGTATTGGGTGACGCAGTCGCAGAAGATGTTGAGGCTCACCACGGTGAGCACGATGGCCGCCCCCGGGGCCAGGGCCAGGAGGGGGCTCTGCAGCAGGAAATTCCGGCCCTCCTCCAGCATGGCCCCCCAGTCCGCGGCGGGGGGGCGCACCCCAAGGCCGATAAAACTTAAGGCCGCCAGATCCAGGATCGCATAGGCCAGATCCAGGGCGAGTTGTACCAGCACCGTGTCCAGACAGTTGGGAAAGATATGGCGGAAGATGATGTAGTTCCGGGAAAATCCAATGGATTCCGCGGCCTCCACATAGGTCTTGTTTTTTTCGATCAGGGTAAGGGATCGGACCAGCCGGGTCAACATGGGGACATAGATGATGCCCAGGGCGATAACCGCGTTGGCCACCCCCCGGCCCAGGGCCGCCACCAGGAGAAAGGCCAGGAGCAGCGAAGGAAAGGAGAGGAGCACGTCGCAGAAGCGGCCGGTCACGGAATCGAACTTTCCACCGTAGTAGCCGGAAAAAAGCCCCAGGGGCAGACCAATGGCCGCGGAAAGCAGCACCGCCGCCACCGCGTTGAGGAGGGTTACCCGGCCCCCGTAGAGCAGGCGGGACAGGAGGTCCCGGCCCATCTTGTCCGCCCCCAAAAGGTGGCTCCCCGAGGGCGGGGCCAGAGAGTCGGACAGGTTCTGCTCGGTTTCGCCGTAGGGCGCTATCGCCGGGGCCAAAAGGCAGCCCAGGATGATGAGGATCAAAAGCCCCCCGGAGAGCAGCATCGGCGGGGTGAACAGGGCGCCTTCGGTCTTTTTGAGTTTGAAAAAGAGGGGATGGTTAAACCGGGGTTTTTCCATGTTACGGCCCCTTCCCCGGGCCGGCAGCCCCTCCCGTACCGCTCTTTCCCAGGGCGGCGGCCCGGATTCGCGGATCTATCAGGACATACACCATATCGATCAGCAGGTTCAACACCAAAAACAGGGCCACGAGGAACAACATAATACTCTGGACCAGGGGATAATCCGAGCCCTGGATCCCTTCGATTAAGAGGGCGCCGATACCCCCCAGGGCAAACACGTTTTCCACCAGGACCGCCCCCACCACCATGGTGCCGATCTGTATGCCCGCCACGGTAATCACCGGGATGAGGGTGTTTTTCAGGCAATGGGACACCACGATCCGGGTAAAGGGCGTTCCCTTGGCGGTCAGGGCCAGGGCGTAATTCGACTTGAGCTCCCCGATCATCCGGTCCCGGGTTATCCGGCCCATGAGGGCCACCATATTGAGGCTCAACGCAAAGGCGGGCAGGGCCAGGTAGTAGAGGTTTTCCCCAAAACTATGCCCCGCCCCATAGGCCGGAAACCACCGCAGCCGCAGAGAAAAGATCAACATCAACACCATGGCGTTGAGGAATACCGGGGAGGATACGCAGAAGATCATAAACGCCGACAGGACCCGGTCCAGGATGCTGTCTTTTTTGATCGCGCCGATCACCCCCCCGGGAATAGCCAGCGCCAAGGCAAAGACCGCACTCATCAGGACCAGCTGAATGGTGGTGGGGAGCCGGGAGGCAAGGAGGAAGGCCACCGGCTGGCGGTGCCTAAAACTATCCCCCAAATCCCCCCGAAGTGTATGGGAGATCCAGATAAGGTACTGCCGGGGCAGACTCTGGTCCAGGTAGTATTGGGCCCGCAGCGAAGCCTGGGTTTCATCACTGATCCGCCTCCCATTGGTGATGGACGCAATAGGATCCGAGGGGGTCAGACGGATAAGAAAAAAAATCGCCCCCGAAACCACCAGCAGAATCAGGATGAGGCTGACGAGCCGTTTAACCATATACCGTATAAAAAACGACACAGTTTCTAATATAACAAAATTTGAATAATTATACAAGATTTATACAAGCTGTTTCCTGAGCGAAAACATTTACGTTTTTATCCGGGATACAGCTGCGTCATCATTGAAAAACCTCTTACTATAATGTAGACTATAGCCTACATTAATCAACAAAGAAATAAAGGCTGGGAAGTTTGACCCCTATACATCGATATATGTTATCGACGAATTACAGGCGGACCCTGATCAGGAAAGCCGGGAAAGGATGTTACGGCTTATTGGGGAACATAACATCAAAGTCTTTGGAAAAGATGAAAAAACAGAACGCCTTGCGGAAATATACATTCGGGAAGGGGCAGTTAAGGCGACCTATCCCACGGATGCTCTGCATATTGCGATGGCGGCAGTCAATGACTTAGACTTTATTGTAAGTCTTAATTTTCAGCACATTGTAAAGCGGAAAACCATTGAAGCCACTGCCCGGATAAACAGCCGGGAAGGATACAGACAGATAGGGATATATCAGCCCTCGGAGGTGATCAATGACGATGACGAAAACGGTTAAGGACTATATGAACGACCCCCGGATATTGCATGACCGGGGGGTTATGGAAGCCCCCCGGTGCATTCGGGAAATACACGCCATCCGCCTGAAAATACAGGATGAAACCAAAACCATGACACCGGAGGAATTAGCCGATTATTACCGGAAAAGCCGGGAATTGGTTGATGCCGAATGTGCCCGACTTGGATTTAAGGTTCAATATGTAAATTCATCCTCATCTTGAAACGACTACTTAATTCGAGACTTGGCCTGCGGAGGTTTTGGAGATAAGGGGATTCGGCTTCCGGTCGTCAGCCTCCTGCTGACTCTCTCCAGCCCGCCTCCGCGCTTCGCGGTGCGTCCTTGCACCGCGCCCCCGTTCAAAGCTAACGCTTCGCCCGGGGTCAGCGCTCCGGTTCGAATCCCCCTTTACTGGGGTATGTGCTACTTTTTTGGAGATAAGGGGATTCGAACCCCTGGCCTATAGATTGCGAACCTATCGCTCTACCAACTGAGCTATATCCCCAAGCTGTTAAAATAATAACAAATAATGTATACTATGGCAATATGCCGATTTCGATGGTTTTGTATAATCTGTTTCGTTTCGGGTTTGCCCTGGTTTTTGGAGGCCTCCATTGCGCCCTTATGGTTGGAGTTTTCCGGGAATGGCGGTGGGATAGACGGGCGGCCGGACCGGGTTATGCTCCCCAGGATCGGGCGGGGGAAGACGCCGGAACGGAGGAAAACCCCCAGGTCTCGGTGATTATCCCCCTGCGGAATGAGGCCCGGCGCATGGCCGGGCTCCTGGAGAGTCTGGTCGGGCAGGATTACCCCCTGACGGAGTTTATCTTTATTGATGACCGATCCTCTGACGGGACCGCGGGACTGCTCCGGGGTTTTGCGGAACAACGGGAAGGGGTTATGGTCATCACCCTGAAAGAAAATCCCGGACCCAACCATAAACAATACGCCCTGAACCGGGGTATCGAAGCGGCTTCCGGGTCCTTGCTCCTCTTTACCGATGCGGACTGCGAGGTTCCCCCCTGCTGGATCAGGGCCATGATCCGGAGGATGCAGGACCCCCGGACCGGGGCCGCCATTGGGCCGGTTTTCAAAAAATACGGGGGAAAGGGATTTTTCCATCTTTACCAGTGTTTTGATCACGCGATACGGTATATGTATCTGGTCGGTTCCACAGGGCTCGGCGCCGCCGGCGGCGGCTTTGGGAACAACCTTATCCTGCGCCGGGAGGCCCTGCAAGCCATAGGCGGCTATGGGGCCATTCCCCCCTCCCCCACGGAGGACGCGGCCCTCATCTCCCGGATCCGCTCCCATTCGAACTACGCCATCCATTCCGCCTGCGGAAGCGACGTGCCGGTGATGACCCAGGGAGAATCCTCGTGGAAAGACCTGATCAACCAGACCCTCCGGTGGAATAACGGAGGGCTTTTTAGCCCCGACCGATCAACCCGGCTCAACTTCGGTTTTTTGATGGTCACCATATCCATGGGGATGTTGGCCATACCCCTCGTCCCCTTCATCCCCTCCCTGTGGCCCCTGCCCGGGGCGGTATTTTTTGCCATGATCCTGAACACCATTGCCACCCTGGGCCTTTTCAGGGCTTCCCTGCCTAAAAAAGGGGCTGCCTATGGGCTGCAGCTTATTTTTACCCCGATATATTTTACCTTTCTTACGATATTGGGCTTTTTCGGCATCAAAGTAGATTGGAAGGGCAGCCGGGTTTCTTCCTGAAGGGCAAGTAAAGAAGTCGACCACGAAGGCGAAAACAGGATTAGCCACGAATCACTCGAACACCACGAACAAAGAGGAAGAAATCACCACAAAGGCGCAGAAGGCGAAAAAGGGAATTAAGAATGAAAAGTGAAAAGCGGGCATTCTTCCTCACTCTTCATTTTTCCCTTTTAATTCTTCCCTTTCCTTCTTCGCCTTATTCGCCTTTGTGGTTAAATTCTTAATGTCATTGAGTGTTTTCGCGGATCAGCAGACCTTAACCATCCAGCCTTTGGGGTCCGGGAGGAGACCGTATTGGATCCCCTTGAGGGTATCCCGGATTTCCGCGGTGAATTCTCCCACCTTGCCGTTATTAAACAGGACCCTTTTGTCCCCGTGGGTGAGGGAGGCGATGGGGGTCGCTCCGGCGGCGGTACCGCTGACAAAACATTCCTTGACATCGGAAAAAACCTCGACTATCGAAATTTTCCGTTCCGAAACCGTTACCTTCCGGTCCTTTGCCAGCTCGATGATGCTGGACCGGGTGATGCCGGGCAATATGGTGTCCCCCAATGCAGGGGTTACGAGTTCCCCGGATTTAAGATAGAAGAAGATATTACAGGAGGAACCTTCTTCGATATATTGCCGGTATACCGCGTCCAAAAACACACATTCCATAAAACCCGCCTCCGCGGCTTCGTGCTTGGCCAGGGCGGAAATAACATAGTTGGAGGCGGCCTTGATCCAGCCGGTTCCCTTGGGGGTGGCCCGAATCCGCTCGGTGATTACCGCATCGGAGTTCCCTCCGGAAAAATAGGAGCTCACCGGGGTGGTAACCACCAGCACCCAGGGTTCCCGGGATATGTTCACCCCGATCCCCCCTTCGGTCGTGGTAAAGGGCCGGATATAAATTGAATCGGCGGTCATAAACGAGTCTTTTTCCCATTCCGGCTTATACTGGGGCCGGAATCCCTTCGCGGCGTTACGTTTTACCGTTTCCACACAGGCGCTGACAAAGGCGTCCTCCGGGAAGGGAGGCATATAGAGCCCCTTCATGGACCGGTGGAACCGGGCGGCATTCTGGTCAGGTCTGAAGATCGCAAGCCCCCCGTCTTTCTGGGGCAGGGCCTTGAGCCCCTCAAAACAGCCCAGCCCGTATTGACTGGTATACGAAACCAGGGGCATATCCGGATAAAAATTGCGGGAATCCGCCAGGGCAGCCCCTTCGGCCTCCCCCAAGGCGGCCTCTTCGGCAGGGGTTTTGTGGGGTTTTTCGAGATATTCCGCTTTCCAGGCCCCATTGGAATATTTTGAACGGTACACCACCGGATAACTGCTTAATGAAAACGCCATACCTACCTCCAGATTTATTTTATCATATAAATTTGACCGGCGATCGTCAATACCGGGGAAAGAGAGAGCGACCACGAAGAATGAGAAACGGAAGAGGTATCAACCACGAAGGCGAAAAAGGGGGGAAATGAAGGAAAAGTGAAGAATGGGGAGGGGGAAATCGTCCGGTTATTTTTGAAAATAACCGGACGATTTTTTTAAAAGAGAAGGCGGGTTGCGCTGTTTTGGGCCGGGATTACCCGGTTTACGGCCCCAGAGGGGCGGGCGCTGGCCGAAAAATTCGGCCAGCGCCCTTTGCGTCCCGCCATGCCGGCAATGAATGTACCGGGCACGGGCGAATTAAGTACGTTTCGTACTCACTCCAATGCTGAAAGCAGGAACTTCTGTCGGATTTATAAGCCCATTGTTTTGGAGCTTCACTCCGTTGAAGATAAGAATGGCTTTTTTGACGTTACCAGAACCATCGTAGTCAGCATCAATTAGCTGTAACTTGTTGGGGGTTCCAGCACTCGTTTTAATCTTAATATTAGCAGGAGCAGCTATGTCTGCTGCATTCGTACCATCTTTGCCAGTGGCGGACGTTTCTCCCACAACCGTACCAGCCGTAAGCTCAATTGCAGTTCCGCCGTTCCCAACACCGTCGTCCAGGACATCGTCTGCTGTGGTACCACTGACTGTTATCGAACCTATACCGAGATAGTCATCCGCTGTTCCAAGAGTAAAGAAGGTTGCCTTCAAATCAATGGCGTTTGTTAACTTGTCGGTGTCTCCCTTAATCGCTACTACCGCAGGCCTAAGCTTGTCACCCGCTACGCCGCCGGATACCGTTGTGTAACCTTGGACGCCGTCAATCACGATGGTACCGCCTAAAGCGGCTCCCTGTGCGTTAATCTTTCCGGATCCTGCGGTATCACCATAGGCTTCAATGGTGAGGACCTTCCCGGTCGGGATGATGAGGGTCGATGTACTCCCAATGCGGAGTTCCCCATCCCGGGGTACGGTGTAATCATCGATGGTAACGGTATACAGAGGTCCCGCTGCTGCCGTGATTGCCGTGATGGGGCGGGTTACTGCCGGGAAGGTGACGCCGTTGATGGTGCCGCCTTCGGCGGCGGTGAGGGTGGCGTTGGTGTCAAAGGTACTAAAGCCGTTGGCCTCCAGGGAGCCCTCTATCACCGAGGTCCTGAGTTTGTTAATGACACCGACTGTTGCGCTGCCTGGCGGTGTTACTGGGACGGTCGTTTTGTCTTCCGGCTTTATGACGATGGTGATCCCCGCCGCGTCTGTCGCGTTTGATCCGATATCCTTGGTAGTAGTAAAGGTCCCGCCCGGATTCACCGTGAGGCTTTCCAAACTGTTGAACGCCGCCTTCGTGGCAGCGGTGGTGTTAAAGGTTCCGTCCACCACCAGGGTCTTAACCTTGTCATAGGTGGCGGCGGTTGCCGTAAGGGTACCCGCCACGGTAAGGTCCGCAACATTATTGAACAAGGCGGCGTTTGCCGTAAGGGTGCCGGATACGGTAAGATTTTCAAGTCTGTTGAAGGTAGCAACGCTTGCCGTAAGGTTACCCGCTACGGTGAGATTCTTCAGAGCAGGGAGAGGATCAGCCGTGGTAAAGGTCATACCCGCGGGAACGGTGATGGTTTCCGCAGTATCAGGGTCTGATGTATTGTTGACCAGTGGCAGACTTATGGTTAACCGGCGAAGAGCCGTGGTCGGGACCTGCTGCGTAAGTTCGCTGGGTTTGATTGGCTGAGTAATCGCAACGGTACTGAGTAAGACCGTCCCCTTGGGAACCCAACTGAAGGCGGTTTTGACATCACTCAGGTCGCGAATCCCGCTCTTGATTTCCAGGGTTCCACCGTTGAAATATGCCTTCCCGGTACCGAGGATCTGTATCTCAATGTTCTTGCCGTGGATGTCCACCACCGAGTTCACCGAAAGCATACCGTTGATGACCTCGATGTTTCCGGCTATTACCCTGACCCTATGGCTGGAGTCAGCTGACAGGGTTCCCCCGCCCTCCACCACCAGGGTCCCGTTGACCTCAAGACCGTTGGTTGGGGTTACCTCACTGAAAAGGATTACGGTCTTGCCCACCGGTATCTCCTCAAGTGTGGAAAAGGTAGCAGCAGCACCAGCCTTGAAGCCGATGATTTGGTAATCGGGGTTGAGCAAAGCGGCGATGAGCGCGGTTTCGGTAGCTACCTCAATATCAACCAGCCGTTCCCCGATCATGATCGTGCCGGAGTCGTCGTCCGTAGCCTGGCTGCAACCAATAACCAGGAACACTGCGGATAATACCGCCATAAGCCAAAAAATAAGACCCTTTTTCATAGAGTCCTCCTTAGAATATATCGCCCGAAATGAAATTCCAGGCGTCTCCGGCGTCATACGACACCGGAGCTTAAAAAGAGGACTTACGCATTGTAATTATTACCGGATTAGGCTATAATTATTAGTGTGTAAGTGCAACCCCGGTGGCAGCGTTGTCTTGGCTAGGCTTGCGCTACCCCGGGGTCCCTCTTTCTAGAGCCCCGCTATATATTGCGGCTTGACAATGTGCCGGGCCGCTATGATTTTCTTACTAAAAATGTACACTAATATTATATCACACTTTTGTCAAGAAATCTTGTTTTTCTGAAAAAAAATTCAAAAAAACGTAAAAAATGCTCCCTCACCCTTTTTACCCCCATTTGGGACGCTTCCAAATGCCCAAAACCTAATTAAGAAATTTACCATGAAGGCAAAAAAGAGAAGAGTCTCACCCCCCCCGCCTCTCTCTTAACTCCTCTCTCCTAACTCCTCCCTTCTTCATTCTTCCCTTCTTCATTTTTCCCGGGGAACAGCCAAGCCAAGGCGGAGGAAAAGCCAGGGGGCGCCGGCAGCGGCCCAGAGGCCCAGGAGGCCGTAGCGGAGGAAACGGCCCAGCTCGTAATGCCCCGGACCAAAAAGGGAATCCCTGCCCAGCAGGAGGGAATCTTCCCCCAGCAGGAACTTGAGCCCCTGGTATAGCACGGCGGTTCCGGCCATCCCCAGGACAAACCGGATCCCCCGGAAGACCAGGCCGGATTTTACCCCTAGTATGGTCCCCGAAAATTTCCCCCGGACCTCCGCGGAGGCTGAAAAGGGAAAATAGCTGCGCATCAGGAGGTAGCCGGCGCTAAAGCCCAGGAAAAGCGCCCCAAAACGCCGATCCCCGGGGTACAGGGCGTTCATGCCGAAGGCCAGCGCCGCGGCCCCGATCATCAAGATCCGCATTCCCCCGGCGGCCGGGAGCCGCTCCAGGGGGGGCAAAAGAACATACCACGCCCCCAGGATGACCAGGGCGAGGAGCCATCCCCCCAGGAGGTCCGTGGGGAAGTGAAGGCCCAGGTACAGCCGGGTAAACCCGATAATCAGGGTAATACTGCCGGCGATGAGCCATGCCCGCCGCTTTCCCAGGGCGCCGGGAAGCGCGGCGGCCCAAAACACCAGGGACAACTGGGCGTGGCCCGAGGGAAGGCCGTAGCCGGAAGCGGCGCCTATCCCCACCGAAGGGTCCAGAAAATAGGGCCGGGGCTGTTTCAACAGGACCTTTAAAGCGCTGTTTGTCCAGGACGAAAAGAGCAGCAGCAGGGTCCAACGGCACCCTTTTTTTTCATCGATACACCAATACACCAGGAGGACCGCCGGGACATAAAATACCTCGGATCCCAAGAGGGTGATAGCCTTGATAAGCGCCGTCAGCGCCGGGTTTTCTATGGTTTGGATGGTCCGTACCAATTCCAAGCCCCATTGGTAAACGACACCCCAGGACCGGGCCTCCCCGGCGCTCAGTAATCCAATACTGTCCATGGGGTAAGCCTAACGGTTAGGGGAAACTCGGTCAACAGTCAAGCAAGGGGCCCAAGGAGAGATTTTAACCACAAACCTCACGAACCACACGAACAGAAACAAAGACAAATTGGCGTTTTCACCGATAGTTCTTTCCTCCTTTTCCACGAACAAAGAAGAGAATTCAGGTATAAATTCCGAAATATCGAAGCAAAAGTTCGTGATGTTCGTGTCGTTCGTGGTTAATCCTATTCTTCCTTTGTGGTTAAAATTCTTTGCAGTTAAACATTCTTCACAGTTCCACTGCCAGGTTTTGTTCCTGTAAATGGTGTTTTTCCGCAAAACCGGTCAGTATCAAGGTGAGGGCGCCGTCGCCGGTTACATTACAGGCGGTACCAAAACTGTCTTGCAAGGCGAAAATGGTAAGCATCAGGGCGGTGCCGTTCGCGTCAAAGCCGAGGACGCTGATGATTAAGCCCAGGGACGCCATCACCGTGCCGCCCGGGACCCCGGGCGCCGCAATGGCGAAGATACCCAACAGCAGGCAGAACAGGATCATGGTACCGGGGACCGGGAACACGCCGTAGAGGATTTTGGATACCACCATGACAAAAAAGGTTTCGGTAAGTACCGAGCCGCAGAGGTGAATATTGGCAAACAAGGGTATGCCGAAGGCCGCCATATCCCTGCGGAGGGTGCCTTCGTCGGCGGCTTTATTCGCACAGCTCAATGCCACGGGCAGGGTTGCGGCGGAAGACATGGTACCGACCGCGGTTAAATAAGCCGGACCGTAGCACTTTAAAACCTTAAGGGAATTCCTGCCCGAATAGATACCGGCGACGGTATACAAGACGGTAAGCCAAAGGTAATGACCAACCATGACGATAAGAATGACCATGAGGAATACCGGAAGCTGCCGGGTAATGGTGCCTTCGTATGCGAGTCCGCAGAAGGTACAGCCGATAAAAAAGGGCAGCAGGGGAATGATAACCATCGTTACCACCGCTACAACGATTTTCTGAAATTCATCCAGAAGGGCTATGGTGAATTTTGCTTTTGTCCAAACCGCCGCCAGTCCGATAAAAAGCGCCAGCACTAACGCACTCATTACCGGCATGATCTGGGGTATCATAAGCTCAAAGATAACCTTGGGCAATTCACGGTTTTCTGCAACATTGGACACAATATTGAGATGCGGGATAATGTTATATCCGGCAAGCATGGATATGAAAGCGGCGCAGATGGTGGAAACATAGGCAATCACCAGGGCAACCCCCAGAATTTTGGATGCGCTGTTTCCCAGCTTGGTTATTGACGGCGTTATAAAGCCAAGAATAACCAAAGGAATGGCAAACATGATGACTTGACTCAGAATCCTTTGTACGGTCATCACGATCTGCATCACCACTTCATTGGCGGCAAGCCCCAGCACTATGCCTATCGCCAACGCAAGGATCAGGCGAAACGGCAGACTTTGAAACAACTTTTTCATTTTTTTACTCCTTTTAAATTTCGCATTAAATTTCGCAGCTTCGCCGCCATAAGGCGGGAAATTGCAAGAGGGTGAGACAACCAACCGGGTTGTCAAACAAATCTATGCTTCCAACATCAGTTGGATGATCTCTTCATCTGTTTTACGCATGCCCTCCTTGCCAAGATAACTGATATTCCGGATGGTTTCTTCAAGGCCGTGGGCAATAATGCCGTCGCCCCCGTAGAACTGCTGACCGTTTTTAAACATGGTGTACCCCATGATACCGGCCTCCACCGACGCCGCAATTTTTGCCGCGCAGGATGCTTTAGCGCCGTCACAGACGATCCCCGACACGATAGCCAGGGCGTTAACAATGGTATGGGAAATTTCTTCCAGGCCGCCGCCATCCAAATAGGCAATGCCCGCGCCTGCCGCCGCACCGGCGCTTACCACCCCGCAGTAGGCGGAAAGCCTTCCGATACCGGTCTTTAGGTGAATGGTAATGAGGTTTGCCAGGACCAGCGCCCGGATCAGCTTCTCGTGCCCCACCCCAAGTTCCTTGGCATACTCAATCACCGGCAGGGAGGTAGCCATACCCTGGTTCCCGCTTCCCGACACAATGATGACCGGCATTTCACAGCCGCTCATACGGGCATCGGACCCTGCCGCGGCCGCCGCTTTAGCGCGGATCTGAATGCCGCTGCCGTAGTTTTTTATCAGTACCTTGCCGATATTTGCTCCGTAATCGTTCTTAAGCCCCTCCGCGGAAATTGCGGAATTATACGCAATTTGGCGCTCTATCGTGGATCGCACATCCTCCAGGGCAACGCTTTCCGCAAAATCCAAAGCCCCCGCAATGGTCAACAGGCTCCGGTCTGTTTCCTCAGGTTCCTGTGAACTGTTTTGCTCAAAGACGGGCTTGCCGTCTTTTTCAATGAGCGAAATATTGGTATGGGAATCGGTGATCCGGACCCTGGCAGAAGAAGATCCCGCAAAAACCGTGATGTTGATGTCGAAGATCTTGCCGGTTTTTGCCACCTTCACGTCCATGGGCGTTTTCTCAAGGAACGCCTTTGCCGCTTTCTTTTGCGCATCTGCAATACCGGCAATTACCTCAAGTTTTTTATCGGCCTTTCCCGCCACAATACCCACTGCGGCCGCGGCTTTTATCCCTTTAAGTCCGCCGGTATTCGGCACCACCACGCTTTTAACGTTTTTTATTATGTTTCCGCTGACTTCTATTAAAACCCGTTCAGGACAACACCCCAGGGTCTTGCGGGCCCAGGCCGCCGCAAGGGCAATGGAAACCGGTTCGGTGCAGCCCATGGCGGGAATTAATTCTTCTTGTACTATGTTTAGATAATTTTCATAACGGGGATCTTTTTTATCCACCTTTTCCTCCGGTAATTCTCTCTTTTCCCTCCTTGTTTTTATCATAATGAATTATTCCGCTAATAGCAAATAAATGTAAAAAAAACACGAACCACACGAAAAACACGAACTTTCACTTCAATATCCTAGAATTAATATCTGAATTCTATATTTTGTTCGTGATGGTTCGTGACGTTCGTGGTTTTTTCTGTCTTTTGTTGAAACTGAGCATTGCTGCTTTGGGGAAATTCTCCCTTGCCAGCGGATCTGAATTTATTATAGAATGATTCGATTGGGGTTTGGATGAATCAAGTTTTGGAAATTATTTTCCGGGAAATAAAAAACCGGAACAGCTGCTTTGTGTTTCCCTCGGAGATCGCTGCGTTGACCTGGGCGCGGAAAATAAACGCCTTTACCGGGGAACGTTCCGTGGCGGTAAACCGCTTTCTCGCCTGGGACCGGTTCAAGGAAACGGCGGTCCGGGCCGAGGAGCGGGATCAAGAACCGGTTTCCCAGGTGATAAGAAAACTCTTTACCCACCAGCTGGTCGGAAAAAACGCCGAAGCCGCCCGGGAATTCAACGCCGCTTCCGTGCCCAAACCCGGCGCCCTCCCGTTTAGTTCCCTGATTCCCCGGGAATTCGCCGAACAGGGGAATATCTTTGCCAAAGAGATTGCGGGGATCCTCCCCTCCCTGGCCCTGTTAAAAAGCCGGCAGGAAAAGGCTCCCCCGGTGGTTCCCGATGATGAGGATCGGGATTTCGTTGTCCTGGAAAAAGAATACGCCGGTTTCCTCAATCACTATGGGTTTTTTGAACCATCCTGGGAAAAGCCGCCCCTGCAGGATAAGACTTCGGTATACTACATTTTTTTTCCCGAAGCCATCGAAGATTTTTCCGAATATGCGGATCTGCTTCAGGGGGAACCCACCATTCATCTGGTCCGTCTGGCCGATCCGGAGACGCGCCCTTCCCTGTACTTCTATGATTCCCAGCGGGCGGAGATCCGCGGCGCGGTCCTGGAACTCCGCCGGCTCCACGAAGATGGGGGCATCCCCTATGATGATATGGCGCTGAGCGTTGTGGGGCTGCAGGACGTGGAACCCTATCTGTTACGGGAACTATCCCTCTACCACATCCCCTTCCGCCGGCGGGCGGGAAAGCCCCTGGGGGACTATGGCACGGGGAAACTTTTTTCGCTGATCAATACCTGCGTGGTAAATAACTTTTCATTCTCCGCCCTCAAGGCCCTGCTCCTCAACGAACACCTGCCCTGGGAGGATCCGGAGCGTAACGATGAATTAATTGAATTCGGGATAAAAAACAACTGTGTTTCGGGTTTTTTTGATCACGGCCGGCCGGTGGATATTTGGGTTGAGGCGTTCCGGCGTTCCCGGCGGGAGGAGCGGCTGCGGGATTATTATGAACGGCTGAAAACCCACCTGAGCTCCCTGACGGCATCCCGGAGCTTTCGGGATATCAGAAACCGGTACTTTGCCTTCCGGGGACGGGTCTGGGAAAAATCCCCCGGCCCGGAACGGATCCGCGCGGCCTATCCCGAGGCGGCCCATCCTGAGTCGGTGTTTCCGGGCTTCCTCTCCCGGGATAATTGTACCGACGAGGGGGACGCCGTATTGGCCCGCTGCATCGAGGAACTTTCGGCCTTGATCCGGCTTGAAGAGGACTATCCCGGCATGATGCCGCCGTCACCCTTTGGTTTTTACCTCGACACATTGCAGGAAAAACAGTATGTTCCCCTGCGGCCCGATTCGGGGGTGAATATTTTCCCCTACCGGGTCGCCGCGGCCGCCCCCTTTTCTGCTCATCTGGTCCTTAACGTGACCCAAAACGCCGCCACCGTGCTGTATGAACCCCTTACGTTTCTGCGCCGGGACAAACGGGATAAGCTGGGCATAGGCGAGGTGGACGCCTCCCCGGCTTTTTTTCGGCTCTATCAGCTTGAACCCCGGGGAACCTTTACGCCCATAACCCGGTTCAGCGCTTCGGAACGGACCTTTTCAGGCTGGGCCATACCCCATAGCTATTTTTCCGGCAGCACCGGCGCCGCACCGCCCGCCGGGGAGGATCCCTTTATCCAGGAACGGGACTGGTGGGCCGGAAACGGATATGCGCCGGATTCGCCCTCCCCGCAATTTCCCCGCCGGCTTTTTCCCCTGCAAAAAGCGGGCTTTGACCAATGGCGGGCCCTGCTCGACCCGCAGGGAACCGCAGGCTTCGACATCCTCCACCGGCCATTCCCCCCGGGGGAGACCTACACCGGGATGCTCCAAGAGCGGATCGGGGCGGTACAAAAAAAACACGATTTGGGGGACTACCTCAAGGTTTCCGCCACGGATCTAAACCAATTCTTTTATTGCCCGGTCTATTGGCTCTATGGAAAGATCCTGGCGGTCGAGGGTTTTTCCCCGGAGGCAAAACTCCTGGACGACGCTTCCCTGGGTTTATTGTACCATGAGATCCTGAAAAACCTCTTTGCCCGGATCCGTGAAGAAGACCGGGTGTTTATGGTCGAGCATATAGAAACCTACCGGGACTGGATCCGCCAATACACCGATGAGGCGGCCCATAACTATCCCGCTTTTCAGGGGCCTTTGGCGGTACCCCTCCTGGTGTCCCAGTCTGCGGCCATAGCCAAACGGCTGGGGCGGCTCCTGGAAGTGGAGGCGCGCTATTTTGCCGGATATGCCGTGGCGGAGCTGGAATATTCCCTGGAATTGGCTGCGGGGAACCTCTTCTTTAACGGACGGCTTGACCGGGTTTCCCTCTCCCCGGAGGGGGATCCCGTGATTATTGATTATAAAACCGGCGACACCCCCACAAAAAAGGAAAGTACCCATACCGAAGATTCCCCCCTGGCGGATTTTCAAATGCCCATGTATACCAGCCTATACGAGGAAAAAACCAACCGCGCCGTACAAGGGGCCTTTTTTGTGAGTATCAATCAGCGGGAGGTGGCGGCGGTTATCGGGTCACCGGGCAAAAAACGGGGGCATACCCGGGAGGCCTATCAGGAAACCCTGGACGCCTTTAACGACTATGTGAAACAATTTTCCGCCGCCGTGAATTCCCTGAATTTTTCTCCGGGAAAACCGGAGCTTCAGAAATGTCTGGGTTGTGATTATAAGGCGGTTTGCCGCACCACCTTTTCGTTGAATGACCGGGAGAAAAACCATGGCTGATAACCAGATCCTTGCGGAACTTGACCGGGAACAGCGGGAAGCGGCGGCGGCGGAGACCAATGTGGTGGTTGCCGCCGGAGCGGGTTCGGGCAAGACCAAGGTGCTGGCCGCCCGGTATGCCTGGCTGGTGATGGAACGGAAATACCGGGTAGAGGAGATTCTTACCCTCACCTTTACCAATAAAGCGGTAAACACCATGTACAGCCGTATCTACGGCCTGCTCGCGGAACACCAGGATAACCCCGAGGCCTGCCGGGGCATCCAGGATTTTTACAAGGCCCACATCTCCACCCTGGACTCTTTTTGCACCCGGATTGCCCGTACCGCGGCCCGCCGTTACGGCATCACCGCGGATTTTGTCATCAATGACGGAGGGGTACAGAAACTTGCCCGGGACGCCGCCCTCCCCTTTGTGCTGAATCACCGGGACCAGGAGGCCCTGCAGCTTTTAATGGCCGACCGGAAGATCCGGATCCTGGCGGAGGAACTTTTTGCCGGGGTGGTGGTCAAATACAGTCCCATCAGTAATCCCCTGGATTTTGATTCCTTTAAACTGGCCCAGGGTGAGGAGCTGCTGCGGCAATGGGATAAAAAAACCGGGGAAGTGACGGATCTGATCGCCCATATCCGGCGGGAGCTGGCGGGGATCAACAAAAAAAGTAACGGCTTTTATCTTAGAATTACCGGGGCCCTGGCCGAACCCCTCCCCCAAACCCCGGACATACGGGGGCTGCTGAAAAAAAACGGTTTTTTGCCGGCTTCCGGCGAAGCCGGCGATCCGGACCAGGCCGGGGAGGTCCTGGGGCAAACCATAAGCCGGTATTTTGCCTACCTTTTTACGTTAAAATCCCAAGGCCACCAGGGGAGTACGGGGGAGGAATTTGTCCTCCTCAAAGAATATCTCAACGAGTTCAGGAACCGCCTCTACGGGGAACTTGAGTCCATCGCCAATATGGCCCTCCAAAGCGGGCTCATCGCCGGGGTGTTCCCCCTGGTGGAGGAGTTTCAGGGGCAGTTCAACCGGCAGAAGCGGGAGGCGGGGCTGCTGAGTTTCCAGGACATTGCCCACCTCGCGGTGGATGCCCTTGCCCGGTATCCCGATATCAGAAAGATATACAAGGATATGTTCCGGGCGATCATGATCGATGAGTTTCAGGATAATAACCGTTTGCAGCGGGATTTGATTTTTTTACTTGCCGAAAACCCAAACCGTATGGAGCCGGGGATCCCCGGACCGGAGGAGCTTTGTCCGGATAAACTTTTTTTTGTGGGGGACGAGAAACAGTCGATTTACCGTTTTCGGGGCGCGGATGTTTCGGTGTTCCGCAGTCTTGCCCGGATCCTCTCCGGCGCTTCCAGGGGCAAAAGCAGCCTGAACCTGATCCACAACTACCGGTCCAACCCCATCCTGATAGGGGCCTTTAATTTTATTTTCGGCGGCCTCGCGCCTACCCCCCCTGAAGATGCCCCGGATGACCCCGCATTTCCCGGGGTATTTCTCCCCGCGGACGGGGAGCTTCCGGATTTTGAGGCGTCCTACCACCGGATCCATCCCTCCCCATCCCGGACCGTGGCTCCCGAAGCATGGCGGAATCCGCCGGTTTATTTCTGCTTTCTTGATAAGGACCAAATGCCCGAAAATGATCCCGGGAGGCTTTCCGCCCCGGATCTGGAAGCGGCTTTCATCGCCGCCCGGATTCGGGAGATGGTTGATTCGGCCTACCTTATTGAGGAGCGGGACCAGGGAACCGTAAAAAAGCGGCCCTGCGCGTATGGTGATTTTGCGGTACTCCAGCGTTCCTATACCCATCAGATCTTTCTGGAAAAACAATTTAAGGCCTTCAACATTCCCTTTACCGCGGACAAACCCGCGGGGCTTTTTACCGACGCCCCCATCAACGACCTCTATCACCTGCTGCGGCTCCTGGTGTACCCCGAGGACCGGATCTCCTATGCGGCCCTGATCCGCTCGCCCTTTATGCGCCTGAGCGATCTCACCCTGTCGGTGTGCATGTTGCAGGAAGGGCCTCCCTTTGACGAAGCCCTGGACAGCCAGGTCCCCCCGGAGGAATTGGCCCGTTATCGCCAGGCCCGTGCCCGGTACCAGGCCCTGACCGAGGCGGCCCGGACCCGCTCCCTTACCGGTTTGTTGACCACGCTTTGGTACGAAGAGGGGTATCGGTATGAAACCACCTGGTCGGCATCTTCCCAGATCTACGGAGAATTGTTTGATCTGCTCTTCGAACTGGCCCGGCTCACCGAACTACAGGGGGAGACCCTGGTGGATTTTGTCGATTACCTGGAGGGCCTGATGGAGGGGGAGGAAAGACTCGACGACCTGGATGTTCCGGTGGAAGGGGTGACCGGGGTGCGGCTCATGTCGATCCATAAAAGTAAGGGCCTGGAATTTCCCGTGGTTTTTGTTTATTATTGCAACGGCAGGGGGGCCCATAATACCAACCCGCGTCCCCTGTATTTTAATGAAAAATTCGGCATCACCCTGAACCTGCCCCAGGCGGAAGAACTGCCCGGGGACAGCGGTAATTATTTTTTTAACCGCCAAAAGGAGGAGGAAGCGGCAAAAAACATCGCCGAACTGCGGCGGCTCCTCTATGTGGCCATGACCCGGGCAGAATGCGCCCTCTTTTTAACCGCCTCCCTTCCGGAGCGGACCGTAAAAGAACAGGAGGGTTTTGACCCGGAAGCGGGGGAATATACCCCGGAAGCCATAAGGGACCGGCTGATCCAGCTTTATGCAAAAGAAGAGAGGACTATCGCCAGTTTTTTTGACCTGCTCCTCCCGGTCCTGGTCTCCTCCGGCGCACCGCCTTTTTCAATTCAGGCCATCCCCGTGGTATCCCGGGAGGAACTGAGAACACTAAGCCGGATCTCCGGCAAGACCACGCCCCATAAGGAATCGTCCTTTTCCCTGGAGGAAGCGGCAAAAGCCGCCGCGGCCTTTTATGCTCAGGCAGAGCTTATCGCCGAGCCGGCTTTGATCCGCTCCCTGATCCCCGCAAGCAGCCTCCACTACCCGGCGGCGGATCAGGCCGGGGAGGATGAGGATGAACTCAGCCGGCTCCTCAAACGGGCAAACCTGGACCCGAACGATTTTGGTACCCTGGTCCACGATTTTGTGGAGGCCCGGTTTACCGGGCGGAAGCCCCGGCTCCGGCTCCTTGCCGGATTGGATGAAAAAAATGCAACCCTGATCGCGGCCGCAGCCCGGGATATGGAGGACCGTTTTTTCGCTTCCGATCTGGGTCAACAGAGCTTACAGGCAACATACCGGGAAACGGAATTCCCCCTCATGACTTTTTCAACCCTGAAGGGAAGGACCTTCACCATCACCGGTCAAATCGATCTGCTCTTTGCATGGGAAGGAACCATCCATGTGGTGGATTTTAAAACCGACCGGACCGAGGACCCGGAGCGCCACCGGGGACAACTGACGGTTTATGCCCGGGCGGCGGGGGATATATTCGAGAAACCGATCCGTTCCTGGCTCTTCTTTCTCCGTACCGGCCATGCGGTAGAGCTTACCCCCCGGATACAGGATGGGGATATAGAAAAATTACTCGCCGAAGGATTAGCAGCCGGTAAACACTAAACAGCCATACCCGTGCAGAATTAAGAAATTCACCACAAAGGCGCATAAGGCGAAAAAGGAAATTAAGCATGAATGGAATAAACCTTGAAAAAATATCATTCTTTTGATAATATAATGTTATAGAAATCATTGGAGGATTATATGCCAGCTATAAGGAAAAGCGCGGATTTAAGGAATGCATATAGTGAAATTTCTGAATTTTGCCATAAATATAGAGAACCCGTATTTATCACAAAAAACGGGGAAGGAGATCTTGCCGTAATGAGCATAGAGACATATGAGGATTTAATTGGAAAAAGAAAATTATATAATTTATTGGAGGATGGTATAAACGATCTAAAGAATGGAAATATATTAACGGAAGAAGAAATGGATAAAGAATTGGATTTAATGTAGAAATGTATAAATTGTTTTTCACAAAAAACTTTAAAGATGATGTACAACAGTCTATAAAGTATATAAAACATACGTTACAAGCCCCGGTTGCGGCAGAAAGATTAAAAGAAGAAATTAAACGGACTTACAAAATCACAAAAGATACACCCTTTATTTATCCTGTAGTACCAAATGATTATTTGGCATCAATGGGATTTAGATTTACAATGGTAAAAAGATATATGTTATTTTATATAGTTGAGGAAAAGCAAATAAACATAATCCGATTTCTTTATGGACATAGAGATTGGATAAATATATTAAACAATACAAATGTAATAGAAAATTAATGACTCTCCCCGCCCTGAAGGGGGGTATCGTCGTTCGCAAGGAAATTTATTGTACTGCCGGGTCTCAACCCCGCCATTTTTTGCGGGTTCAAGAATTCGCCCTGAAGCTCCCCCGCCGAAAGGCGGGTTCTTGGGTATTCGACCCGGCTTCGAATAAAAAATCTATTGCATATACTCCATAAAATCATCTAATGGGGCATCAAAATCATCCGTCATCTAAAATCATATCTGCCATATATGTTTTTGCTTCAGCATATAGTATACCCTATGTGTGAATATTTATCAAGAGTTGTTTTGTATGATTTTTTATACACGGCCAATTTGTTCCAACCAATAGCACATAACGGTCTGCCTTATGCCTTTGCCGTAAAACTTTCTACCCCCATTATCTAAACGTTTAGACGTTACCGTCTACCAAGAGTTTCGGCAAAGCCGAAACTCCGGGGGCGCCTCTTCGCGGGTTGCCCGGCACAGAGGCCGCGGTAACCAATGCTTACGGCGCGGTGGCTATCGTCAAATTGATGTTGCTGTTAACATTAACCGACACCCCCCCATTAGCAAAGCTGCTACCGTCCCAGCCCCTGCCCCGGAAACCGTTGCCCCAGCAGACGGTACTGTCGGTACTGCTCACCGCAAGGGACGTACCGTAGGCCGAAGTATTGGGCACCTTGACGGTTACGGTTTTGGGAGAGCCAACGCCGATGAAAATATTTACCGCAAGCGCGGGCGGCGACGCGCCCAGGGTAACGGTGAGGGTCTCCGTGCCGGTATAGCCGAAGACGCCCCCAG
This sequence comes from Treponema sp. TIM-1, assembly GCF_046533115.1. Lineage (NCBI taxonomy): Bacteria > Pseudomonadati > Spirochaetota > Spirochaetia > Treponematales > Treponemataceae > Treponema > Treponema sp. TIM-1. The sequence goes on along the minus strand of NZ_JAJQRC010000019.1, from coordinate 2,328 downwards.
CGAAACTTGTTGCCGAGGGGAGGTTTACCGATTTCAGGGCATTGCAGTCGTAGAAGGCGGCATAGCCGATGGTTTTCGCCGCGGGGAGGTCCACCGATAACAGGGCATCAGAGTAGGCGAAAGCATCACGGCCGATAGTTGTTGCCACGGGGAGGTATATCGTGGTCAGGGCATTGCAGAAGGAGAAGGCGCCATCGTTGATGGTTCTCGCCGCAGGGAGGTCTACCGAGATCAGGACGTCGCAGTTAGCGAAGGCGGAACTGCCGATGGTTGTCGCCGCGAGGAGGCTTATCGTGGTCAAGGCGTCGCACTCGGCGAAGGCGTTAGTGCCGATAGTTCTCGCCGCGGGGAGGTCTACCGAGATCAGGGCGCCGTTGCGAAAGGCGGAAGTGCCAATGGTTGTTGCCGATGGGAGGCTTATCGTTTTCAGGGCGTCGCAGTCGGAGAAGGCGGAACTGCCGATGGTTCTCGCCGCGGGGAGGCTTACCGTTTTCAGGGCGATGCAGTCGCTGAAGGCGGAACTGCCGATGCTGGTTGCCGCAGGGAGGCTTATCGTTTTCAGGCCGGTGCAGCCGCTGAAGGCGGAAGTGCCGATACTGGTCGCCGCAAAGAGGTCCAGCACCTCGAGGGCGGCGCAGCCGGAGAAAGCGTCATTACCGATACTTGCTGCATCGGGGAGGCTTGCCGTGGTCAGGCCGGTACAACCGCTAAAGGCCTCATTGCCGATGCTGGTTGCCACGGGGAAGCTTACCGTGGTCAGCGCGACGCAGTCGTAGAAGGCCGCTTCACCGATGCTTGCCGCCTTGGGGAGGCTTACCGTGGTCAGGGCGTCGCAGCCGCTGAAGACGTCAGCGCCGATATTTGCTGCTGCGGGGAGGCTTACCATGGTCAGGGCATCACAGCCGCTGAAAGCGTAACGGTCCACGTCCCTTATGCCCGCGCCGAAAACGCTGCCCAGAACCGTGTAGCGCTTAAAAGCCGAGGCGAACACCGCGCCCCCCACGATTCTTTCCGCCTCGCCGGGCAGGACCAGGGACACGACCCTGTTTTCACCGGTATGGTCCGGCCCGGGGTCAAAGGTGCGGTCGCCGTAGAGGCCCCCGCCCGCTATGTCCGTACTCGCCGTACAGGCCGAGAGGTCCAGGGCAACATACTTGCCCCCGTTTTGTATCGCAATAAGGATCTCCCGCCAGGCCTGGGCAGACAACGCCAGGCCTACCGGTACGGGAATGGGTTCCTTATCGGTTCCGGCATAAACCTTGGCCGCTATGGGGAGGTAGGCTTCGATCTCCGCGGCGCTCCTCAGGGGCCGCGCCGTAACCACCACCGTATAGTCCACCTGGGCGCCGTTCTCCATCAGCATGGTGTAGATCTTCGGCGTGGAGAAGTCCCGGGCCGTATCCGGCGCCGGGGTAAGGGTCCCCCCCTTATACCCGATGATGGGCGCCGCGTTCCGCAGATCCGTCAGGGTCTGCTCCACCGTGTAGAGGGGGACGTCCCGGACATAGATGGTGGTCCCCGCGATCTCGCCCTTAATCCCCGCGACGGAGAAGGACGTAATCCCGGTGGCGGGAAGGCCGGTGGTGTCCCTGCCGGAGTCGGAACCGATTCCTTCCAGGGGCTGGGAACAGCCGGCCAGCACGAGGATTACGGCTATGACTGCCCATACTAATTTTTTCATGGTAATACTCCTTTTTCTTCAGCATCTTTTAACTTGGTTTCAATGCGGTGGCTATAACCCAGGGACACTTTGTGGTTCACCTGGTCAAAGTCCGTGCGCAGGGTATAGGCTATCGTAACGTAAAGCCAGTCCCGGCCGATGTGGAGCCCCGTGGTGGCGTCCATGGCAGGAACCAGATAGGTCCGGTTTTTACCGCCGTCGGTATGAAAAGCCGCCATAAGTCCCCCGCCCATGCCGGCGTACCAGCCCAGGCGGCGGTCCCGGACCTTTCGGGGGAGGTAGCCGTTGATATGGATAAAGGGGTAGAGGGAAATATCATAGCCCGTCTTTGCCTGGCCCCGTTCGCCGTGGACCGCGCCCACATCAATACCCAGTTCCAGGATGGTATAGGGGAGGAAGGAGGCGGTTCCCTGAATGGTGCCGATGACCCAGGGTGCGGTAAACGAGGTACCCAGCAAGGCCCCCACGGACCAGAACCGCTTGTCCCCGGCAAAGAGAGCGGGCCCCTCAGGGAGTTCTTCCGCCGGAAGCGCGGTACAGAGCATGAGGAACAGCAGCAGTAAAACAGGAAATTTAGCTAAATTGCGGGGGGGGGGGGGGGGGGGGGAAAAAAAGGAAAAATGAAAAGAAAAAAAGGAAAAAGGGGG
>NZ_JAJQRC010000018.1:0-54946 GCF_046533115.1 Treponema sp. TIM-1 | reverse complement strand
GAAATAACATGACCGATTGGTCATGTTATTTCCTTATTGCATAAGCAATTAGAATAAAATGCATGGCATTTTATTCTCGCGCGGGTCCTAATGGTTAACCAATTCCTCAATCCGGGCAATAAGGGCTTCGGTATAGGCGGCAAGGTCCGGTACCGCTGCCTTTTTCACCCTAAACCCTACGGCCCCGGGGTGCCCGCCGCCGTTACGGATGTCCAGGACCGATAGGACCCCCCGGAGATCGATCGTTGGAAATTGCGCGCTCCTCCTCAGCCGGAACTGGATAAAATCCGAAAGGGCTTCGTCATCGTAATACACCACCATCCCCAGTTTACCGCTTTCTTCCGCCATGGTGTCCGCCGCGGCTTTGGATATATTCACCATAAGTTCCGCCCCGTATAAACCGAACATTTCCTCGGATAGCCCTTTATCAAGGCAAACATAATAAACCAGTTTGGATTTGCGTTTCAAAGCCATAATGCCGTCATAACACTTTTTTTCCTGGACGGAAAAGCGTTGGATCACGTCGAAGATCGCTTCCATGGATGAAATATTGCCCCTGCCCTTGATGGTTTTTTCAAACAGGAGCCGGTCAAAGATTCCGGTAAAGATCTGATAATACCGGCGTTCCCTGGATGTTTTCAGGTATTTTCCCATCTGGGAATCCCCCACCACCCCGGTCAAAATCGCCAGGGCGATATTCCGGGTAAAAAAATCATCCGCCTTAATCTCCATTTTTTTCGCCAACTTCAGGGCCAGGTACCCCAAAAGTTCACAGGTACTGGAAGCCTCCGATACGAGGCAATAACCGGGATCTCCCGCATATTGGGTATCTAATTGAAGATGATGATCTATCTCGATTTTTCGTATGGAGGGATCTTCCATAAGCCGGACCATGGATTCATTCATGGCGATCATATCCGGTTTTGGCGTATCCAGAATCACCATGGTTGAAATATTCTGAAGATTCACCTCTTTGCCGTAACTCACGGCGATGTTGTTGTATTTACAAATAGCCAGGAGGTAGTTAAATTGCTCCTGCACCGGGCCGGACACGTAAATGGTTGCTTCCTTTTGTAATTTGCTTAATAACAGGGCAAAGGCAACCAGGGCCGCCACACAATCCGTATCCGGGTCTTTATGGCCAAGTAAAAGAAAAAAGTCATTTTTTTGAATCACATCGATAATATTACCCACCAGCCGCTTTTTTTCGGCAATGGTTTTTAGTTCCGTCTTCATTTCCCTTTTCTCCTTCTAGTATTATTTTACTACCTTTTACCTAAATTAACACCGGCGGCAGCCCCGAATTTTCAAATTTTGAAAGCCCCAAGTATTACTTGTTTATAACCATAAACCCGGCGGCCCCCACATGCAAGTCCTCCCGCTCTTCCCAAAGGGCGATGAGGGCGGAACCGGCAAGACCGATGCCGGTATAGCTGAATTTTTCAGGCAGGGAAGGCAGGATCAAGGCTTCGGTTTCTATGGCCCCCTCCCGGAGCGTTCCGTATACCCCTTTTCCACCGGGGGATAAAACCAGCCCGTAGGAATAGGCCGGAGAGCCCTCCCCAGTATCGCCGGTCCCGTAATACCCCGAAAGTTCGACCAATTCCCCGGTTTCCCCCGCCCCGGGAGGGGTTTGCGAAAAATAGCGGATCCCCCCGGATTCGGCAAAGGTGATCGCGGCCACCGGAATTGTCCCCGGCCCGCTTACGCTAAAGGCCTCTTCCAGGATCCGCCCCAGTAGGGCCGGAGCTTCCCCCAGGGGAGAGGGTTCGTAAGCGCTTCTAAAGGATGCGGCGGAAACGGGCTCCCCCGGACCGGCAAGGTCCGGGCTCCGGAAGTATACCGGTTTATCCCTTCCCCGGTTACCCCCCCGGTAGTACCAATAACCGTCCTTACCCAGGCGGATGGCATCCGCCTCCCAGCCTTCCCCGGAGGGAAGGCTCCCCAGGGCTGGAAGGTCAAGCCCCACGGGCTTGGAACTGCCCATTACCAATCCCCGGACCGGGGGATCCGGGGGGGGCGCCTGGGGCTCTTCAAAAAAATCATTCCGGTATAAAAGGACCGCCGGGATTTTTTGGTATAAAAAAAGGGAAGCCGCCGTATAGTTTTCCCAATCCGGGAGATCCGTTACCGAATAAAGGGCCAATGCTCCCCCCTCCCCGGGGATAAAGACCAAAAAACCGCTCCGGTTTACCGCCCCAACCAAACGGTCTTCCTGGGTTAAAAAACCCGTAATCCACCGGGCCAGGGGCCAGGGTTCAAAGGGTTTGAGGGAAGCGTCATCGGGGGAATCCACCAACTCCGGCTCTTCCCTGCCCAGCTCGAACCATAGGGGTTTTTCTCCGGGCTTAAGTATGACCAGAGGGGCCATCCACCGGGTGGAGGCGCTTATCCCGTCGGGAGGAACCCCGGCTTCGGCCGGTAAGGGCGGTGGTTTGGAACAGGAATAATATAACTGCCCCGCCATTACGGCCAATAGCGCCCACCCAAACTTCCCCAAAAATCCCATACCTTAATCTATCATATTACTCATGTTACGCAAGGGCCCCAAGGAGAGATTTTAACTACGAACCACACGAACAGAAACAAAGACAAATCGGCGTTTTCACCGATAGTTCTTTCCTGCTTTCCCGCGAACAAAGAAGAGAATTCAGGTATAAATTCCGGAATATCGAAACAAAAGTTCGTGTTTTTCGTGTCGTTCGTGGTTAATCCTATTCTTCATTCTTCCCGAGCCATAAGATTTTGCCGCCGGCTGCCCGGCTAAGGGACGGCTATTTCCAGGGAATCCAAAGCCACGCCCCCTGGGTACAGCGGAGCAGCCCTTGGGCGGTAACATAGGTATCCACCCTCCCGGTAACCGGGAACAGGACGGTTTCATCCTTTTCCAAAAAACGCGGTTCCTGAAAGGGGGACATCCCCAGGTATAAGCCGCTTTGGGGTATGCTGACCGGAAGGTCCTCCCGGGGGGCGGGTTTAATACGCCGCCGGTCAAACCCCGATTGTACGGTTCGGGCCGCCACATCCTGCCAATCCGCCAGCCAGGGATCAAGCCGTACCTCCTCGTCTATGTCGGAACTTTCCATCAGGAGGCGGAACCGGGGCCAGTCAAAATAATGGGGCTGCCGGTTCTCCGGGGCATCGGCGCCCCCCGCGTCCCGCAGGCAGAGATAAACCCAGGCGTCCACCCCCCCTTTCCAGGAGAGCTTGATTCGGCTCTCTTCGGCATCAAAGGGGAACAGGGCCCCTGCCGGATGGAGTATCCCCGGACTTATACCTCGGTCCGGCCAGAAGGGATAGGCGATAACCGGGGTAGTCCATTCCATCATAATGTCCAGCTCCGGAATAGAGGATCCATCCGCCTCCAGGGTTTTGATCCTGCCATCGGGATTTATCCATTCCACCTGCCACCGCGGAGACCCCAGGATGTTCTCCCACTCAGGGGGCAGGGGGGGGAGCTCGACCCGGTATTCGGAAGGAATGATCCGGTTTTCACAGGTGCCCAGGGCGAGCCCCATAAGAAAGACGAAAAAAAACAGATGAATCTTCCCGCGGCTGCGGGAAAGGAACTTAAAAAAATTTGATTTCATACTACTATATAGGCAATAAGATGGGGTTTGCTTTAATAACCGGTTCGAAAACCGCAAGTTTGGACAAATTTCGCCCAAAAACCGTAATTTTCCGGTTCTAATTTGCTATTTTGAAAAAGCCTCAATTGCTTATTTTATTCGTTTATGCCATACTTCAAGTATTGGGAACCTCGGGAAAGCCCGGTTGGATTTCCAACGGTTCTTTATAGATAATTATAATGGATAATCGTAATGGATAATCACGGTGAATACCCAAAAGCCCTTGCCGATACACTGGAAGCTCGACGGACCTGGCTTGAAAATACGGAATTAGTAAAGTTAAAAGAAGAATTTCGTAGTTTCCATACGGCTTATTTGGGGCTTTATAATCTTTTTCTCAAAAAGGGTCTTATCCATGAGGATCCCTATAAGCATGAAGCCAAGATGGGGGAGATCCAGATCCCCGAAACCGGAGCTTTTGTCGAGGCGAAACGGACGGAACAGTTGAGTATCCGGCTTTCCAATTTCGATAATCAACTTGATTTTTTGGTTAATTTTTATCAATTCAGCGTTGATTTTCTTACGCTGGACCGGATAAAAAAGATCCTCGGTCTCGTGAAATATATCGATTGGGTTCACCTGAACACCGATAGTTCCTCGGCGAATACCCGGGCCGTAACGGAGTTCATCAGTCAGCTCAAGCCCGGCAGCGATCCCCTGTCCATAACGCTGATCAACGAGTGCCTGGGGGATCTCAAGAAGGCCACCGCGAATATTCTTGCTATTTTAAAAGAAATAACCGAATTCCAACGGGAAGATTATAAACTCGCCATACGGCAGAATATAACCGCGGAAATGTCCCTGGATCAGACCACGGCGGTGCCGCAAATACGGAAAAAATTCGCCGCCGCTATGCCCGGTAAACCCTTCTATCCGGATCTGATAGAAGAACTGGTTAAAGAAGATTATTCCACGGAGGGCCCTGCTCTCCAGGAGAAGGTGCTCAACGCGCTGCAGTTACCCGACAGTAAACCCAAGGCGGCTAAAGCGCCGGTATCCTTTAAACATATCATTGTTGAAGGGCTCATGGTTATTGGTTCCGTGGCTGCTACCCTTTCAGAGATAACCCTTAAATTTGAGGAAAACGGAAACCTTTTGCAGAATCGCCGGAAGAGTTTATGGGAAAAGATACGGCAGATTCTAAAAGAGATGCTGCATAAGGAGCCGGATCCGATTATCTATGAAGTGGAGTACCTTGACAGCGTCAAGGGAGTGAATGTCAAAGAAAAGATAAATTATAATAGTTTCCGCGACAACATGGAGCGGAGAGCCCGGAGTCTTACCGGTATAACCCGCAGCGGCTGGACCAAACTTGAGGCCCTGCAGGACGAGCAGCTGATAACCCTCCTGGAAAAAAACATCCGGGAGGTCCAATCGCTGCATAAGACCCTTTCGGCCCTGGATGATTATTTCAAACTGGTGATCGACCAGGAGGATCGGGAAAAAGTCAGGGGAATAAAACCGGAATTAGCCACCATGAAAAACGCCATAATCAAAGCCAATCAGAAACGCCACGAATATAGCGCGCAAAAAGAAGAAGAGGAACAGCTTAAACGCTTAGGGGTCAGCTCCGATAGTTGATCCGCCGGTGGAATCCCGGAATGGCCGGGAATTACCGGGCCGGTAAGTATTATTGGAGGCGCTTATGGCTAAAGAGGAAAAATCGATGAAAAAAAATAAAATTATGCGGGTGGATCAATTCCCCAATTTGGTATGGGCGTTTGTCGTAAGTTTTTTGATTATGACGCTCCTGGCCTGCGCCACCCCCCCGGCGGTGGACGACGCCCCGGCGGAGGGGGCGGTACCGGCCCCGGTGGAGGAAGCCCCCGTCCCTCCCCCGGAGACCGGATCCCCGGAAGGACCGGAATACGCCGAATCCCGGCCCCGGGTCCGGGTCCGGGATGAGCTTACGGTGGTCCTCTCCAAAGGGGATGGGGTGGAATTGGATTTCCGCAAATCCTATCTTGCCAGCGAGGCCCAGATTTTCACCGGCCTCTACGAAGGGCTGTTTTCCTATCACCCCTTTACCATGGAGCCGGTTCCGGCCGTGGCGGCACGGTGGGTTCTTTCGGAGGATAAAAAGCAGTGGACCTTTACCATCCGGGAAGACGCCCGGTATTGGAACGGGGATCCCGTCCAGGCGGAAGATTTCCGTCGGGCCTGGATTTCCCTGCTGGATCCGCGGAAGGAATCTCCCTATTCTTCCCTTTTTGATATTATCGAAGGGGCCCGGGATTTCAGGACCGGTAGACTGCAGGATCCCGCCCAGGTGGGGATCCGGGCGGAAACCCCCAAGACCCTGGTGATACGCTTGAATTCTCCGGCCTCTTTTTTCCCCAGCATGCTCTGTCATCATTCCTTTAGCCCCATCCATCCCTCAATGACCGAGGTGGAGGATTGGACCGGTATAAGTCCCATTTCCAACGGCCCCTTTTACCTTCTGGAGCATCAGGAAGAAGCCATGGTTTTAACCAAAAACACCCACTATTGGGATGCGGACCGGGTTTCCCTGAACCGGATCATCCTCCGGTATACCGAAGACGGGGATAAAGCCGCCTCCCTCTGGAATTCCGGCGAGGCCCGGTGGATCTCCGGGGAAGTGAACCTGGAAAACCTCACCGACCGCAGCGGTATTGTGGTAAACCCCCTTTTTGCCACCCATTATTATTTTATCCGGTCTGCCCGGGCCCCCTGGGACGATTACCGGATCCGGCAGGCCCTTTCCCTGGTCCTTCCCTGGGATCAGATTCGGGAGGGATATTTTCTTCCGGCGAAAACCCTGATCTACCCCATTCCCGGTTATCCGCAAATTGCAGGCCTGGATACCACCGATGTGGAAAAAGCCCGGGGGCTCCTGGCCGAGGCGGGCTTCGCCGAAGGGAAGGGGCTACCGGAGCTGGTAATCCGCCTCAACCCCTCCAACGATGCCGCCCGGGTGGGAGGGCTCATGGCCGCCGCATGGATGGAGGAATTGGGCCTGCGGGTTAAAATTGAGGTGGTTCCCTATGGACAATACTTTCAGGCCCTTAAACAAAACGATTACGAAGTGGGGTTTTCCACCTGGATTGGGGATTTTGCGGATCCCTATACCTTTTTGCAGATGTGGCGCCGGGATTCCAACCTGAATGACGCCCGGCATAACGATCTCGACTATGAAAATCTGATGGAAGAATCCATGGCCGAAGAAGGGGAAAAGCGGTGGCAAACCCTGTCTAAGGCGGAAGAACTACTCCTGGAACGGGGAACGGTCCTTCCCATTTTTTACAGTCCCGCCTTAAACGTGGTGGATGTGGACGAACTGGACGGTTGGTTTCCCAATGCCTTGGATATTCACCCCTTTAAATACCTGTCTTTTAAAACCTTCCGGCCCCTGCCGGGGGTGGCAAAAAACCATGAAGAATTCCAGGGGCCTATTAACACATCCGGCTTTTTGTGTTATAGTTTACTATAAATGAGCAATGCGGCTTTGTGTTTTCAAGTTGATCAAAAAGTAGTTTATCCAAGTCAAGGCGTAGGAATTATCCTTTCGATAGAAGAAAAGGAATTCAGAAACGAAAAGATTCTCTATTACGTTATTTATCTTGAAGTGTCGGATATGACCATCATGGTTCCGGTGGATAAGGCGGAAGGGTTGGGGATTAGGGCCATTGTTACCGAGGAAGAGGCCCTTCAAGCCTTGACGCTTATCGGTGAGGATTATGACCCCATTCCTTCGGACTGGAAACTCCGATACCAGATGAATTTGGACCTGCTCAAAAAGGGCAGTGTCATGGATATAGCGGCCATAGTCCGTTCCCTGTATCACCGGAGTAAAGTTAAGGAATTACCTATTCTGGAACGAAAACTCTACGATTCCGCCCTCAAGCTCCTGGAGGACGAGGTTTCTTTTTCTCTCAAAAAAAACAAAGATGAGGTGGAAACCATGATTTTTAACCGGCTGGAGTCAAAATAAGCGATTATGGATGCCCCTATCGCGGCGGTAATTGCCGCCGCCGGTTCGTCAAGCCGTATGGGAGGGGATAAGAAGGAGTACCTGCCCTTGGGTATGACCGACGGAGGGGGAGAGCCCCTTTCGGTACTGGGGGGATCGGTTTTGGCCTTTACGTCCTCGCCCCGGATAGATCCGGTGGTAATCGTTGTTCCCGCCGACGGGGAGTATGCCGCCCGGCTCAGCCTGCCCGCCCGGTGGTTATACCCCGCCGCCAAGCCCCGGATTTTTTTTGTCCCCGGAGGAGCCACCCGGCGCGCTTCGGTTCACCACGGACTTTCCCTGCTGGCCGCCTACGGCCCCCGGTTGGTACTGATCCACGACGGGGCCCGGCCCTGGGTTGACGGGGACTTGATCGACCGGATCATCGCCGCGGCCCGTACCTATGGGGCGGTAATTCCCGTAATGCCCCTCACCGAAACCCCCAAGGAGTTAGGCCCCGAGGGTTTTGTCATCCGTCATCTCCGGCGTTCCCTGGTGGGAACCGCCCAGACCCCCCAGGGTTTTGCCTTTCCGGAAATTCTCCGGGCCCATGAACAAGCCGCGGAACGGGAACTTGCGGAGGGCGTTGAATATACCGATGACGCCGAAATTTGGGGGGAATTCTGCGGGCCCGTGGCAAGTATCCCCGGGTCCGCCGGGAACCGGAAGATCACCTTCCCCGGGGATCTGAGGTAGCCATGATACGGATAGGGCTGGGCCGGGACTTCCACCGGCTGGTATCGGGCCGGCCTTTTTTATTGGCGGGAGTGGAACTTCTGTCGGACCGGGGCGAACTGGGGCATTCCGACGGGGATGTATTGGCCCACGCGGTGACGGATGCCCTCTTGGGTGCGGCAGGGTTCGGCGATATCGGGGAATTTTTCCCCCCAGGGGATCCGGCTTGGAAAAACGCGGATTCCATGGAGCTCTTACGGATCAGCTATAAAAAAGTCACGGCCCAGGGATGGCATCCGGTAAACCTGGACTGTGTGGTGATCTGCCAGACCCCCCGGGTTCTTCCCTACCGGGAGCCTATCCGTGCGGCCCTGGCGGCGGTTCTGGAACTGCCCCTGGAAGCGGTTTTTGTTAAGGGTAAAACCAATGAAGGCTTGGGACCGGTGGGAGAAGGCCTGGCGGCGGAAGCCCTGGCGGTTTGCCTTTTGGAACGGGAGTAATGGAAACACAACCTGATTGGAAGGGGATCATCGGATCCCTGCAAAAATGGCGGGATACGACCCTGCAGGAAGGCAGCCGGGATAACCGGGACCCTTCGGTAACCACGGTGGCGGAAAAATACAAGCAGGACCCCTGGGCGGTATTGGCCTCCACCATCCTGAGCCTCCGTACCAAGGACGAGGTAACCCTGGTATGCTCCCGGGCCCTCCTGGAAAAGGCCCCCACCCCCCAGGCCATCCTCTCCATCCCGGAGGAAGAACTGCTCAAGCTGGTGTACCCCGCGGGGTTTTACCGGACCAAGGCGGAAAACCTGCGGAAAATAGCCCGGATCCTGGGGGAACAATACGGCGGCAAGGTGCCGGCGGACATGGAAGCCCTCCTGGCCCTGCCCGGGGTGGGCCGGAAAACGGCCAACCTGGTCCTCATCGAGGCTTTTGATATGGACGGGATCTGTGTGGATACCCATGTCCATAGGATATGCAACCGCTCGGGCTGGCTCAGCTCCCGGAGCCCCGACGAAACCGAAGGGATCCTCCGGAAAATTCTGCCCCGAAAATACTGGAAGGGGATCAACGCCCTCCTGGTCCTCTACGGACAAAACCTCTGCCGGCCGATCAGCCCCTTTTGCTCCCGGTGTGTAATCCGGACCCACTGCCGGAGGATTGGGGTGGAAAAGTCCCGGTAGGCTTAATCCATGGCACCCAATTCCAGGATAAGCTCCACCTCGCCTTTGGCCAGCTTGAGGGACCGGGCTATCTCATCCACCGACCAGCCCTGACGGTGCAATTTTATCACGTTCTCCCGAACCGCCCGGGGGGGAGCGCCCTTTTCCTTGGGGGCCCCTTTACCCCGTTCTTCCTTGAGGAGGGAACCCATAAGTTTAAGCTGATCCTGCACCTGCCGGTTCAGCTCGTCCAGCCGGGTTTCGGTCCGGGCAAGCCATTCCCGGGCAACCTGCATGGCTTCGATCCGCCGTTCAATATCCGTAATGGTCAGGTCCAGGGTGGACAGTTTTTCCGACGCTTCCCTGGCGCTTTCGTTATCCTGATTGAGTTTTTCTATGGAGATCCGTACCGATTCCAGCTCTTCGGAGAAACCGCCCAGATCTTCGTTAAGACGCCGTACGGTAACTTCCGTTTCCTGCAGGATTTTAAAGTTACGGTCTATGCCGGTATTGGTCGCTTCCAGGGTTTGGTTTTTCTTTTCTATCCGTTGATATTTCTCCTCCGCGTCCGCCATGGCGTCGCTTAACTGCCGAATCCGGATCTGGATGGCCTGGAGGGTATCATCGGAGGTGGAAATCTGGGCGAGTTTTTCCTCCACCGCTTGGGATGTTTGAAGGATCCTGCCGAAATCGGCTTCCATAAGCTCGATCCGGCGTTTTTCCGAAAGAAAACGGGTCATCCGGGAACTGATGTCATCTTCCAGGCGTTTTATCTTGATGAACTGGGCTTCCAGTTCGGCGGCCTCGGACCGGCGCTGATCCAGGCTGGCCATATCGGCCTCCAGATCCTCAATATGGTGTTCCAAGTCGGTTTTTAATTCTTCGGCCTTATCAAAAAGTTTGGTCTGATTGATAAAATCTTTAAGACGCCGTTCCGCTTCCCTAATGGTCCCCTCCAGATTACGGGCCTGTTCATCGGAATGGGCAAAAAGCTCCGTGCGGTGGATCGCCGCCTCCTCGTGGATCTCCTCAATGGAGGAGCGGATTGCCGCGAGGCGTTCATCACTTTCCGCGGCAAGCTCCCGGGCCCGGCGGCGGGCTTCATCAATGGTGTTATCCGCGTCCCGGAGTTGGGCGGAAAATTTGTATTGCCATTCCTCGGTCTCCCGGCGGGAGGTTTCCAGGAGCTCGGTAATTTCACTGTTCCGTTCGTTCACCCAGTCGGAAAGCCCCTTGAAGGACCCCTCCAGTTCCCGCTGGTGCTGCTTCAGGACTTCCGCCATGGATAAGCTGTAACGGCCGATCTCGGCCTTGGCGCTTACCTCGGCGACGTTCCGGGCTTCTTTTAGATCCCGGTCAAGCTGTTCCTTTAGGGCGGTCAGGGACAGATCCGCCTGGCTCATCTGCTCCCGGATTCCGTCTTCAAAGGCTCCGGTTTCAGCCTTGAGGTGTTCCAACTCCGCGATAAACCTATCATGCTGTTCCTGCAGGCGGTGTTTGAGTTGTTCCGCGAAGGCCAGCTCCACATTCCGGCGCTCCGTCGCGGTTTCATCCGCTAGGCTCTCCAATTTCGCGTCCATGGCGGCATGCCATTCATCCAGGTGGCGGTCAATATCCCCGCTCCGCCGGGAAAGGTCCTGGAAAAATTCATCCTCAAAGACCTGGAGTTTCTCCGAAACATTGTCGTAGGCCTGGGCTTTCAGCGCGGACAATCCCTTTTCCACCTCGTCTAGCTCGTTTTTCAGGCCCTGGGCGGCGGCGGTAAATTCGGCGCTTATCCCGGAACGGTATTGGGCCGCTTCCCGTTCATAAAGCGCAAAATCCTGGCGTACCCGGTCTTCGGTTTCCCGCATATAACTGCGCAGTTCCGTGTCCAGCCGGGCGGTGTCGTCCGCCAGGGCCTCAAGCTGCCGGTATTGGAGTAATTGGGCGGCCCGGTATTCTTCCAGTTTCTGATCCGCCGTTTCCAGGGCCTGTTCCTGGGCTTTTTCCGCGGCCTGTTCCACCTGGGATTCCAACCGAAAAATGGAATCGTCCATATGGGCCCGCAGTTCCGCCAGCGCCTTTTCCACCGCTTCGGTTTCGGCGGCGATATTTTTCTTTTGTTCGGCGGAAGCGGCTTCTAAAGCCGCCAGGGTATCCCGGACTTTGGCGTCGGCGGCTTCCGCCATGCGCCGCCACTTCTCCAGGTTTTCCCCGGCCATGGCGGCGGCCTTTTGTTCGGTTTCTTCCATAATGTGGAGGATATCATTTTTGATCCCGTCGGCGCCGTCGTCGGCATACTTCCGCAGTTCCCCTAAACGACCATCCACCACCGCTTCTTCGGCGGAGATCCGCTCTTCCCCTTGGGCTATGACCTCGTCAAACTGCTGCCGCAGTTCCCCCAACCGGTTTTCCAGACCCTGGGTTTCGGCGGAGATCCGCTGTTCCCCCCGGGTAATAAGCTCATCGAATCGGTTTTGTAGGTTTTCCAAATTCGTGATCTCGGCGACGTTTTTTTCCGCCTGCTTGGCGGAAGCGGCTTCCAGGAAAGCCAGGGTGTCCCGCACTTTTGTATCGGCGGTTTCCGTGGTTTGCCGCCACTTTTCCAGGCTTTCCTCCGCCAGGGCACGGGACTGCTTTTCGGCATCCTCCCGGATCCGGCGCATCTCCCCTTCGATCTGAAGGGAGGTCTCGGCGGCTTGACGGCGAAACTCCTCCATCCGTTTTTCCAGGGCCCCGGTATCGCCGGACAGGGTCGTTTCTATCCGGGAGATTTCCCCGCCGACATGGTTTCCAAGCTCCGTCAGAAGATCTTCCAGGGCGGCGGTTTTGGCGGTAAGGGTTGCTTTTGTTTCCGCGGCGGCCGCTTCCAGGGAAACCAGGATCCCCCGGGCCGCGGCCTCCTCTTGGGCGATCTCCTGTTTCCATGTTTCCTGGTGGGTCCTGGCAAACTCCTTTACTTCCAAAAAATCATTTTTCCAGGTTTCTTTTTGTTCCCGGGCAAGTTCATTGAGTTCCAGCACATCCTTTTTCCATTCATCCCGGTAGGCCTTCTGTTTCGCCTCAATTTCGGCGCTGTCGTTTTTCCATTCATCCTTGTAGGTTTTGATCAGGCCCTGGGTTTCGGCAGCCTTGATTTTTGTGTTTTCCTGATAGGCTTTTAATTTTTCTTCTACCGCCGTCTGATACCGCTGCACCCGCTCCAGGGCTTGTTCCCGGAGTTTTACCAAGGCGGCGTCTTCCACCTTATCCGCCCGGGAAGCGGCCCGTTCCAGGGCTTCGTTAAAGGTCTGATGGATAAGTTCCAGATCCCGGCTAAGATTTTCCTCCCGGGCCTGTTCCACCTTATCCACCGCTTCCCGGTGATCCTCGACCTTCCGCTCAATGGTTTCCGCTTGAGCCGTTAAATCCGATATCGAGGAACGGACCGAAGCCATCAGGGAATCCGCGGCCTGTTCCAGGGAAGCGGCGTTTTCCCGCTCAAACCGGTGTTCCACCTCCGAGAGGTCCCTTTCCAGGGTATCCAGCTTATCCTTGGCCCGGGATACCTGCTTGTAGACCTTTTCCACAAAGGCCGATTCTTCCCCAATCCGTTTGAGATTTTCATCCACCATGCCGGTCATACGGATCAGTTCTTCCAGCGAAGTATCGTAGGCGGCTATCTGTTCATCGATTTTGGCTATGGCCGCCGCCTTACCGGCGAATTCCTCATCCGTAACCTGCAGGCGTTTTAGCAGTTCCCTGGCCGCCTTTTGCTGAACATCCAATTCCAGGGCATAGTCCTTAACGGCCGTTTCCCGTTCCGCCACATACCGGGCCAGTTCTTCCTTCAGCCGTTTGCCGAATTCCCGGGCCAGGTCTACCGAACGGTTATGCCGGTCCAGATACCGGAAGAGAATCAAAACCGCCGTGAGGATACCGATGGTTAATAGATTGCCGACCGTAAAAAAGCTCATTATTAAAAACTTATCACATAATGGTACAATTGGCGATAGTCGGAAAAGATAAAGTCTGCTTTTATTCGGGGGGAGAAGTATTTTTTCCACCGGGAACGGATCAGGGCGGTCCCCATCCCCGCTTTTTGCGCCCCGGCTATATCATACTTCAGGCTGTTTCCCACATAGAGGATCCGGTCCGGGGGCAATCCCAGGGATGCGGCTAAGGTGGAGAAGGGGAGGGGATCCGGTTTAAGCCGGCCTGAGTCTTCGGAACAAAGGACGGTATCCCAGCCGCCCCCCAAACCCAGATGTTCCAGCTTTTTTGTGGGGGGAAAATCCGATAGGATCCCCAGCTTAAATCCCCGCTGCCGGAGGGCTTCCAGGATTTCCCGGACATGGGCATAGGGTTTGATCCTCCTAAAAAGGGACTCCCACCCCCGATAGACAAGCCGTTCCAGCTTTTCCCTGACCACTCCCGGATCTTCCCTGAGGAGTTCCCCCATGATCCGGGCCTGCAGATCGTAGAAGGGGCCGTCGTGATTTTGGGCCCGGAGTATGGTCCTGGCCTTGCCCATGGCCCAGAGGAACTTTCCGTATTTCAGGACAAACGGTGCCAGACGGATAAACAAACGGTGATTCGGATAGAGGGTTCCGTCAAGATCAAAGGCTATCCCGGCCAATTCATGTTTCATGATTGATTTACTATAAGGAAAACCAATTTCCTGTCCTAGGGGTCAAAGGTCCCTTCCACGGGGATACGGACCAAATTGATGTGGTGTCCGGGATAACGGGTTTTAAAGTTGGTAAAAGAAGTTTCCGCGGCGCTTTCAAAAAGCGCAATCCGGAAATTACCGGCTTCGGTAAAATAGGGGACCAGTACCGCCACATGAAAGTGCTGGCGCATCCGG
This sequence comes from Treponema sp. TIM-1, assembly GCF_046533115.1. Classification (NCBI taxonomy): domain Bacteria; kingdom Pseudomonadati; phylum Spirochaetota; class Spirochaetia; order Treponematales; family Treponemataceae; genus Treponema; species Treponema sp. TIM-1. Next base: position 40,679 of record NZ_JAJQRC010000018.1, on the reverse strand, counting down.
GGGGCGGGGCCTCTTTCCTGGTTTACCGACGCCAGATAGATAAACCCCGGCTCGTCAACGGCCAGGGTATACAACAGGGGGTGGATCCCTTCGCTGTCGAACCCCGCGTTCTGCAGAAACCCCGGATAGGCCCTAATGGAACTTTTCCCCTCCTTTCTGCGGATCACCGAAGCGAAACTTCCCTTTTGAACTTCGATTTCCTCCAGGGTGCCAAAATTACCCGCCGCCGCGGCCAGATTACGGGTCCAGTCCAGCCCGAAAAAGGGATCCCGCAGCCGCTCATAGGCTTCGGAGAAGGAAGAAGTTCGATCCCCAAAGGGTTCCTTTAGGGGGGGGATGGTCAGGCGTTCCCCCGTGCGGGGGCGTAAAATTCCATCCACTATCCATTTGGCAAACCCCGAACAGTTAAGCCCCCCGGGCCCGTCCTGAAGTGCCAGGTTTTCGATAAACACGTAACGGCCCTGCTCATCGATGGCGCCGTCATCCCGAAAACGCAGTTCCGGGAGCCGCTGCCTGACCAGGGCGATAAATTCCCGCAGTTCCCGGTACATGCCGGGATCCGGGTCAAAATACCGCCGGGGAAAAGAGGCCCCCGCAGTCCTCAGGGCATCCTCCACGGGGATCACCAAAAGCCGTTCAAAGGGTATGGCCAGGGGCTGGGAGTGAACCACATAGGCATCGTAAACTACCACGTCCATCAGGCTTTTGTCCCCGGTAAAGGGCCGGAACTGGACATAGACATAGGGGTCGCTCCGGAGAAATATCCGTATCCGTTCGGGAAGCCCCGTATCCCTCCGGCGGGTTAGGACCCAGGACCCTTGAGCCCATCCGGGAAAGGTTCCCCCCAGTTCTCTTGCGAGGATGATAAGACATTCCCCCCGCTCCCCCTCGGCCCGCACCTGGATCCGGTCCCCGCCGGGCAGGGTATGTACCCAGGGGCTTTTTTCCAAAACCTTTCCGGGGGCCTCGGTCAGCCAGGTGTCCTTAATGGAAATTCTCAAAGAGGAATCGTCCTGAATAGAACGGGTGGATACATCCAGGGTATAGGCGGAAGTTAAAAGACCTAAAAATAAGATACTAAAAAATACCAATCGCCGGTTCATGCCGGATCGTCCTCCCGGGCAGCGGGGACCATCGGATCCGGGTATTCATCGTACCCGCTCCGCCCGGTTTATGCCGGAATCAAAAACAATTTGTTCCAATTCCTGTTCCAAACTGTTTAGATTATCATCTAATTCCCGAAGCCGTCGCAGGGTGTACTGCTTTTTTTTATCCCAAAGACGTTCACAGGTTTTATCCAGCAGATCGTCAAAAGAGGAGGGATCGGAAAGGACGGCTTTTTCAGAATCTTTCACGACCGCTGACACCATTTTGTAAATGCTCCGAAATCGAATTATGTTCCGGATTATCATAAGCCCGTATAAAAACCGCTACCGCAATAAAGGCGATCAGGATCAATACCAACTTTCGCATACAACCTCCGTTAGGAGCATATGAAAACTTATACCCAGTATACACTTATGGATTAAGAAATTCAAGGGGATTCACGGCTTTTCCGTTTTTAAATACCCCAAAATGCAGATGGGGGCCGGTACTGTAGCCGGTGCTGCCCACTTCTCCTATTTTAGTTCCCTGCTGCACATAGGCGCCCTGTCCTACCGACGTAGCGTTCATGTGGGCATACAAGGTTTGAAATCCGTTGCTGTGACTCATAATAATATACTTGCCGTATACCGAATTAAACCCCAGGGTAACCACCCTGCCGTCCATGGCGGCTTTTATGGGGGTCCCCTTCGGCGCCGCCAGATCCAGGGCCGCGTGGAAGCGCCTGACCCCGCTGATGGGATCGTTCCGCCAGCCGTAGGGAGAGGTCTGCCTTCCCCGGATGGGATAGATAAAAAGTTCCCCCAGGGCAAGTTTGAGTTCTTCGGTCTTCATTTTAGCGCCGGGAATAAAAATCACCGTACCGGGACTGATAAAGTCATCTTTGATGTCATTGGCATCCAAAATGGCCTCCAGGGGTACTCCGTGGGCGCCGGAAATTTTTGACAGGGAATCCCCTTTCTTAACCGTATAGGGTATCCCGTCCATATTGGGGATACGGATAAGTTCCCCGGCCCGCAGTCGCCGGGCATTGGTAATACCGTTGGAAGCGATGATAGCGTCCAGGGAAATAGAACGGGCGGCGGCTATCTTTGATATGGAGTCTCCCGGCCTAATTTTATAGGATTCCCAGGCAAAGGATTCCAGAAGATCCAGGGGAATTTTATCTTCCGAATCCGGGACCCCGGGGGGAATAAGTCCGGCATAGGAACTTAAATGCCGCCGGACCCCTTCTACCTCAAGCGGCCGTAGAGCGAATAAATCAAAATTTAATTTCCGGAAAAAAAGGAAAGTGGAAAGGACCAGTCCGGTAATCAGGAGTCCCCATAGGAGGTGTTTTTTCTCTCCCCAGGGATAAGCAGCCGGGATGGATGGGGATATAAAAAGACGATGGTCCTGGGTTTTATTTTTTTTACGCAGCCGTCGAATACGGACAGGATGTTGATCCACCGGCTTATAGGTGGAATGCCAGGGGAGAAAAGATTCCCTGCTTCGCCGATATACCTGTTGTCTTTGAATTATATCGATCATCATACTGATTTATCGACATAAATCAGAAGAACCATTATACTAAGGCCATGGACCTACGGGCAAATTCAAAAAAGGCGATATTGGGGGCCTTTTTTGTGGCGATTATGATGAAGCTTTTTTGCTTCGATTTTGTGATCGCCGAAGGCCAATCCATGGCGCCGGTAATTACCAGCGGTTCCGTGCTTTTGGTCAGCCGTTTGTCCTACGGTTTACGCCTTCCCTTAACCAACCGGTACCTCTTCCGGTGGGGCCGGCCCCGGGTGGGGGATGTGGTTATTTTTTTTACTCCCCAGGGAGAAATCGCGGTGAAACGTTGTGCCCGGATTACCGAAAAAAATGAATTTGTTGCCCTTGGGGATAACAGCGTTGATTCCTACGATTCCCGGGCCTATGGCCCGGTCCCCTTGTATCATATTATAGGAAAAGTTTTGGGAAAATAAGGCGGTAAAACCGGTTTTGCCCAGGCCGGCTTTACCGGAAACAAAGTCCGTAGCAACCTGGGTTTTGAAACGGACGCAAATGACCGAAAAATAAAGGGTAGAGCAGGTGTTTTTGTATACCCATTGAGCCGTTTTCAAAATCCAGGCAGGTTTTGAAACAGCCTTCAATTTTTTAAACACCCCGGATAGCACATGGATAGAGCCGAAAGAAGAGTACCCCAAAAACCTCAAAACCGAAAGCGTTTTTTTATTTTTGCCGGTCTGTTTGCCCTGGCGGTAATGACGGTTTTTATCCGGTATGCCATGCTGATGATTGGCCGGCCGGAAGCGGATACCCTGCAGTCCCGGCAGTCCCCGGTGGAACGGGGGCCCATTTTGGACCGGAATGGCCGTATCCTTGCCATGGAAACCAAACTGGGAAATATCAGCATCTGGCGGCCCGGGATCGACGATGTGGATTTGCTCAGCGAGGAACTTGCCCCTATTTTACAGATATCCGCCGGGGAAATACGGGAGCGGATCTATGATTCCTCCAGTGATTTTATCTATCTGAAAAAACAGGTGGGACCCGCTACGATTACGGCAATTGAAACGGCCAAGGCCGGCGGAAATCTGCGGGGGGTAAACATCGAAAACATCGCGGGACGGATCTATCCGGAACAGGAACTGGCCGGCCAGCTTATCGGTTTTGTCGGGGATGATAATCAGGGACTGGCGGGGGTTGAATATGCCTTTGAGACGGAACTTACCGGGATCGACTTGGCCCAAACCGGGGAAAGCGTGGATGGAAGTAAGCGGACCGGCAATCAGGTGGTCCTCACCATCGATGTTACGGTTCAGCATATCCTTGAAGAAATCGCTTCCCGGATCCTGGAGGAAAACCAGGCCGAAGCGGTGATGTTCCTGGCCATGGATCCCCGTTCCGGGGATATCCTGGGTTCCGCCTCCCTCCCCGGTTTTAATCCCAACCACATCCAGGATTCCGATGAAAACGCCCGGATGGACCGGCCCGCTATTTGGGCCTATGAACCGGGATCGGTATTCAAGATTTTTTCCCTTTCCGCCCTGTTGGATTCCGGGGCTATTGATGAGGAAACGGTTTTTGTCTGCAACGGACATTATGAACGGACCACCACTTTGGGGGAACGGATCACCATTAATTGTCTGGCCGCCCACGGACCGGTAACGGCCAGAGAAATCATCACCTATTCCTGTAACGCCGGAGCGGCTTATGCTTCGGACCGGCTGGGGGTGGGAAGTTTTAATAGTTTAATCCGGAACCTGGGCTTTGTTTCCCGGACCGGGGCGGGAAATCCCGGAGAAACCGTGGGATTCCTCCGGGCTCCGGACCGGTGGTCGGAACGTTCCAAGCCCACCATCGCCATGGGGCAGGAGATCGCTGTTTCCGCCCTGCAGATGCTCCAGGCTGCCACGGCGGTGGCCAACGACGGCATTCTGGTCCCCCCCCGGATCATCTCCCGGATAGTATCCGGGGACGGCAAAAAATCCGAGTCCTATGCCGCCGGTTCTCCCCGGCGGGTCCTCCAGGCAGAGACCGCCCGGAATATGCGGCAGTATATGGTGGATGTTACCTCCAATATCGGGACCGGCTGGCGGGCCAATATGGAGGACCTCTCTCTGGCGGTTAAAACCGGTACCGCCCAGATTATCGATCCCCTGACCGGGGGCTATTCGGATAAAGATTTTATCGCCAGTTGTTTGGCGATGGTTCCGGCGGAATCCCCCTCCCTGATCCTCTATCTGGTCATTATAAAGCCCCAGGGAATTTCCTATCTGGGGGGACGGATCGCGGCGGCCCCTATCCGGGAAGCCGCCGAAGCCCTGGTGGATTACCTGGGGATACCCCGGGGTAAAAACCCCCAGGTTGTCCACTCCGGATCGGTGAGTATCCCCCCGGATGAGGGCCCCATCCTCTCGGATACGGTCCCGGACTTTTCCGGTTATTCAAAACGCAGCCTGCTTCCCCTGCTCCTTCAGGATGAGGTTCATATTGAAATTACCGGTGAAGGCTGGGTACGCCGCCAGTATCCCCCACCGGGAACACCCCTTTCTCCGGGGGATACCATCACCCTGGAACTGGAATAGGGGACCCTCCCATGGAACCCTGGGATACTAATATAAAGATCCTCCGGGAACGATATCCGGGACTGGAGGAGGAACTTCACCGGAATCAGGGGCCGCCCCGGAAAATACTTGTGGAAAAAAGCGCCGCCGGGGATCCTACCTTGATCATTGAAGGCATCCACATCCACTCTCCCCGGGACCCGGTTCGGGAAGGGCGGCGCCTTGCCCAGGGCTTAACCGGGGATGGCCCCTTGGTGGTTTTGGGCTTTGGCCTGGGATATGCCGCGGAAGCCCTTGCCGCTGCCCAGCCGGAACGGCCCCTGATCATCCTGGAACGTCACGGGGCGGTCCTGAAAAAGGCCCTGGAAACCAGGGATCTGGGGGAATTCCTCCATGAGCGCCGGCTCATTTTTGTGGTCGGCGGAACCGGGGAGGGGATTACCGGGGCCCTTGCTCTTTTTGGGGGTGCTGCCCCGGGGGAGGGGAGTTCCCCGGAATTCCTTAAAAACCGGGCCCTGATGCAGCTGGACGAGGCCTGGTATACCGGGGTGGAACACCGGATCCGGACCTGGACCTCCCGGGAGGATGTGAACATGGCAACCCTCCGGCGCTTCGGCCGGCGCTGGGTACGGAACCTGGCCCGGAACATGGAGGCCGCCCGGGATCTGCCGGGAATTTCCCGCCTGGCCGGTTGTCTCTCCTTGCCGGCCTGGAAAAAGGACGGAACCAAGGGCTCCTCCGGGCCGCCGGTACTCCTCGTGGCGGCGGGTCCTTCCCTGGACCGGGTCAGGACGCTGCTCCCCGCCTTTGCGGAACGTTGTGTCCTGGTGGCGGTGGATACCTCCCTGGGGCTGGTCCTGAGAACAGGGGTTAGCCCCGATTTCACCCTGGTGGTGGACCCCCAATACTGGAACGCCCGGCACCTGGACCGGACCGCGGCGATCACGGGCTGCCTGGTTACCGAATCGGCGGTCTACCCCCCGGTACTGCGGCAGCCCTTTGGACGGACCTTTCTCTGCGGTTCCCTCTTCCCCCTGGGGCGGTTTATCGAAGATATGGTGGATCCCAAGGGACCCCTTGGCGCCGGGGGCTCGGTGGCCGCCGGCGCCTGGGATTTTGCCCGGGTCTTGGGGGCATCTTCGGTCTGGTGGGCAGGACTTGATCTGGCCTTTCCGGAATTAAAGACCCATTTTAAGGGGGCCCTTTTTGAAGAGCGGGCCCTGGCGGTGGGCAACCGTTTTATCCCCCCGGAAACCTGGTCGGTACGGGCCCTTCGGGACGGGCAGCCCTTTTGGGCCGCTGCCGCCGGGGGGGGAACGGTCCTTACGGACCGGCGGCTTTCCCTCTATTCCGCCTGGTTTGAAAACCGTTTCCGGCTTTATCCCGAAGTACACACCCGGAGCTTTTCCCCCGGGGGACTGGCCATTCCCGGCATGGATCTGGCGGATCCCGAGGAACTCCTCGCCCTGCCCCCCCGGCGGGACGAGATAAACCGGATCCTGGGGGAGGTTTTTGCCCAAATTACCGGGGATTTTTATTCCCCACAGCGGATCGAAGAGCGGGCCCGGGCCTTCCGGAAGGCCCGGGATACTCTGTTGGAGGGTCTTGAGGGGATAAAAAGCCTGGCCGAAGAAGCGGAGCGCCGGGCCGCGGCGGCTTATGGGGATCTGGGAAGGAAAAAAAACGTGGAGGAAAGGATCCTGGCAAAACTGGACGAGACCAATCGGCGGATAAGCTCCAGTGCGGTAAAGGACGTCGCGGGGTTTCTCTTTCCCCCCGCCGAGGAATTGGAAGCCCGGTTGGAAAGCCCCCCCGGGAAGCCCTTGGAACGATATTTGGAATTATCAACAAAATTATACCGGGCGCTGGCTCTGGCGGCGGAGTATAATTTGTCCGTACTTCGCGCTTTTCCCCCTAAAGGTTCAAAAGGATAGCGCCGATATAAAATACAACGGGAGGATAATACCTCAAGTTAGTAGACGGTGCGCATTCCGACGTCCAGGCGCATCGTCTTTTTTTTAGGGGAACCCTGAAAAAAGGGCTTTTCCACAACCGAAGCTTGGGAAAGCCCCGTTCAATTTCCAAATAACCATACCGTGGTTTCGTTGATATATTTTGAGAGGACCACGGTATACACCTCATTGAGGATCTTTTTTACCTCCCGGTTCCAGGCGTTTACGGAGGGAAAGCTTTTTTTAAGGCGGTTCCTTCCCTCCATGGCGGCGGCGGTAAATTCCAGGCTCCGCTGGGGGACGGCCTTGCCGAGGTTTTCCGCCAGGAAAAAAGAAGAAAGACCGGTAATTATCCCGTCTTTGGACTCCGCCGCCAAGACTTTGAACTGATCCCCGGCAGCGGAAAATTGCCGGTCCAGGAGCAGGGAAAACCCGTAATACCAGCGTACCCACGGGGCGGATTCGGTTTTTACCGAGTTAAGGCGGGTAGAAAAGAAGGTAAGCGCCCCGCCGACATCCTTGTTCAGGATCCGGGCGGTACCAAAAATCAGGGCATTGGCGTCCACCAGGGCGGGCTTTGCGATAGCTACTTTGTTTTCCATACTTACCACCGAAGACGAATCGGAAAGAATCAGATAGGCATTCGCCAAAAGCCGTACCAGCCGGGGCGTATAATGGCCGTCCTTGAATATCCGCTGTTCCAGGTACCGGACCAAGGCGGGCCAATCTTCCTTTTCCAATAATTGAAGAAAGCGCCGGTTAATAAGATAGAAACTATCCAGGGTAATAAGAATAATAAGGAGGAATAAGATCACCGGCCAGATAATGCTCCAATAATCCCCCAAAAACCAGGATTTTAAGATGACCATGGGCATACCACATGCCAGAATTAAGAAAAACAACAGTAAAAAATTAAACAGTATAAAAATGGAGGTGAATTTCAAACGCCCCGTCCTTTACCAATCAACCCTGCGGTTTTTTAAATCCCGGCCCTGGGCCGCCGGATTTTGAAACAGCCTCAATAAGGCATGTATTATTACCGACATTTATGATAGATTAAAGAAATAGACAAGTCAACGGAATGACAGATGTGGAATCGGAAATGAACAAATATATGGTTAAAGATATTCCCCGGAACAGTTTCTTCTCCAAATCGGTATATATCGGGGATCGGTTTATTGTGGCCGCTCCGGAAACGCCCTTTACCCAGGACATCGCCCAGATCCTTTTAAAGTGGGGCTTTAACGCGGTAGAAAGCGACGGGGAATGCCGGGAGACCTACCAACCGGAAGAATTTACCCGCAGTCCGGAAGAAGAAATCATCCCCACCGAGGTATTACCCGACCGGGAAAAATTAAGGCGGGCCGAAATTTTCTATGACTCCTTTACCGAATATGTGGAAACCCTTTTTTCCGACATGGTAATTAAGAACAAACTTGATTTTAAGGAGGTGGCGGAGAAGATCAAAACGGTCTGTATTTTTATAAAGGAAGACCGCCGTTTTCTGCTCCGGGTACAACGGATGGCCGAACCCAAACCGGGACAGAACTACCTCGCCACCCACGCGATAAAGTCAACGATTATTGCCATTGTTATCGGTTATTTCATTAAATTACCCTATCACCGGCTTATTGAACTGGGGGTTGCCGCCCTGCTTCATGAAATAGGGATGACCAAGCTTCCCCCCCAAATTTATAGTAATAAGCGGGCCCTTTCGATCAAGGAACGGCAGGCGATTCTTACCCATCCTATCCTGAGCTACAATATGCTCAAGTCCTTTGATTTTCCCCTGATCATAAGTATCGCCGCCCTGGAACACCATGAGCGGGAAAATGGCGACGGGTATCCGCAAAAATTAACCGGGGATAAGATAAGCCTTTACGCGAAGATCATCGCCGTGGCCTGTTCCTACGAGGCCCTTACCAACCACCGGCCCTATAAGGCGGCTAAAGACGGTTATGAGGGGATGTTGGATCTCCTTAAAAATCCCGGCAAACAGTATGATGAAACCATCATCCGGGCGCTGATATTTTCCCTGTCCATTTATCCCATCGGTTTGTATGTGCTGCTCTCCAACGGTAAAAAAGGGCAGGTAATTGATGTGAATCCGGAAAATCCCCGGTTTCCTGTGGTCCAGCTACTGGAGGAGTTGACCCCGGATGGCAGAAATAAAACCTTGGAAACCTCCCAGACCGGGGTGCATATCCTTCGGCCGCTGCTCCGGGAAGAAATCAATGATCCGCAGAAGGGGTAGGTATGGAGGATCCTCTGGGAACCATCCTGATTATCTTGGGATTGTTACTATTAAATGGGTTTATTGTTCTGGCGGAAACCGCCCTGATCTCTTCCCGAAAGTCCCGGCTCCGGGCAAAAGCGGAGGAGGGCAATAAAAAGTACCGCAGGGTCCTGCGGATAGCGGAAAACTCAAGCCCCTATCTTCTTTCTCTCAAAATTTGGATCTGTTTTCTGGGGATCCTTACCGGCGTTTTGGGGGGCAGGTCGATGGTTCGGCCCCTGGAAACAATTTTTGCCGCCCAAGGCTTCTCGTATCCGCTGGGGAATTTTTTTGCCGTTATTCTGGTGGTAGGGGCCGTCACCCTGGGGGCCGTAACCCTGGGCATAGGGATTCCCAAAAAGCTTGCCCTGCTGGCCCCGGAAAAAATAAGCGCCGCCGTCCTCCCCGTCATCATTTTTTTAACCGGTCTTTTAAACCCCCTGATCTTCCTCTTTTACCAAGGCTCAAAATTGCTCCGGGCCGTCTTTCGTCTTGAAAAACCCCTGGATCCGGGGATTACCGAAGATGAATTGCGGATAGCCTTGCGGGAAGGGGAAAAATCCGGCATCGTGGAACGTCAAGAGCGGACCATGGTGGAAGGGGTTTTTTACCTGGGGGACCGGCCCGTGGGAACCTTTATGACCCATAGATCGGAAATAACCTGGCTGGATATCCGTGCGGGCCCGGAAGAAGCCCGAAAGACCGCCCTGGAATTCCGGGATCAGCGTTATTTCCCCGTGGCCAAGGGAACCCTGGATGATGTGGTGGGATTGGTCTATGTCCAGGACATCTTTCTGGCCCTTCTGGAAGAACCCTGGAGGGGGCTCAAAGCCATCCTAAAGTCCCCCCGTTTTGTACCGGAAACTATGACCGCCCTCAAGGCCTTTGAGGTCTTTAAACAGGGGGATTCGGATCTTGTGTTTGTCATGGATGAATACGGCGGTTTCTCCGGGGTTCTGTCCGTCCGGGATTTAGTTGAAGAAATAGTCGGGGAACTTTCCGATTCCACCCGGGGGGGAGAGGAGATCCTCCGGCAGGATGACGGTACCTATCTGGCCGAGGGGAGTGTTAACATCGACGATATCGCCAAAGCCCTCTCCTTAAGCAGCCTCTCCGGGGATCATCAGAATTACCATACCCTGGCGGGTTTTATTTTAAGCCTCGCCGGGGAAATTCCCAAAATCGGCGCGCACTTTGACTGGAACGGCTTCCGCTTTAAAATCATCGCCATGGAAGGCAACCGCATTGATAAGGTCCTGATCCTCCCCCCAAAGGAAGATAGCCCTTAGGTCCCGGCGCCGTCCATAGGCGGACTTTATCAAGGGAATACATTTTCGCCGTTTTTAGGGCAAAGAATTGTAGAAGTTACGGATGAATCAGCCGGATGCTGACGAGTTATTAAACAGGTCTACTATCTTCATTCTTGATTCGTTGCGAAGGGTCCATACCCAAGAACCCGCTCACGCGGGGGAGCCTTGGGGCGGAACCAAGGGTATGGACCCTGAGTCAAATACCTTACGAGAACAACATACCCCGTCCGCTTGCGCGGGGTTGTTGATTTAAATTTTTTACGATGGTTTTGTACTATCGGAAAGGCTTTGAAAAAGCTGGCTCTATCAGACAGGAGCGTCTTGCCTTTTTGTAGTGGACAGATTCTGTCTGCGCATCTCACGGGGAGTAATGGCGTAACGCTGTTTGAAAACCGTATTAAAATAGTTGACGTTTTTAAAACCGCACTCAGAAGCGATTTGCTTAAGCGGCATATCGGTATTGACCAGCATGGTTATGCTGGAATTAATCCGCAGGTTGTTTATATACGAGGCGAGGGTCTGGCCCGAAAGTTTTTTAAACTGACGGCTTAGGTGTTCGGGAGTCAAATGGAGCTGCAGCGCGATGTCGGCGATTTTAAGGGGAAACGAATAGCCGGTATCCACCGCTTGTTTAACCTGGGTGAGAAGATTGGCATCTTCAAGGTATTCCAGGCTGTTTTTTAGATCGTGCAGCAAGGCGATAAGATTATTCAGCATAAGCGATGAAATCGGCAAGTCCTGTACAGACTGTCCGGTTATTTTTTTAAGAATCGAAAGGATTTTGCTCCGTCTTTCGGGTGGAACCTTTACCACAAAAGGCTCCCGGGGCGGGAGTAAAATATGGCGATCATTGGCAACAAGAAATTTGATACCATAAATATCAGCTTTATCCGTCTGGGACAAAATACTCTCGTGGACTAAGGGGGGTGGAACAAAACAGAAGGTCCCGGGGGAATATTTTACCCAGTGATCCACCATAAAATAATAGCCGGTTCCTGACGCGCAGTAATCAATCTGATATTCTTGAGCATGAAAATGCCGGGGGAACCCTTTAAAGCTCGTATCAAAATGGCGGGTGGCAAATACAATGCTGCTTTTGGTAATTATTTCGTCAAGGCGCTGTAAAAAATGCCCCAGGATATCGGCGCTTTTATCCCGTTCTTTAAGAAGACAAGCTGACGCGAGACTAATGCTGAGATCTAAAAATTCTCTTTTGAATTCGTTGAGTACGATCACATTGTCAAAATTATTCCAGGGGATTTTACCGGGGAGCCGGAAGGAAATATAAAAACAGTCAGTAGCTTCTTTCTCGCATTTCATGGTGAAATCTTCGCCGGGGAAAATAAAAAACATCTGATAATCGTGTATATCTTTCCAGTTACCGTTGTACATAACTGTTCCGGAATTTTCCTTAATAAAGAAAAAAATCCGACAGCTTTCTTCACCTGAATTACGGGTATGGGTTTCGGAGAATTTGGGTTTGAGAAGACCGCCGGAGGCGATATTGTTGACATGGGCGGCATCAAAAAGCCGGTAACAAGTCACATCTGTCAAGTTTTCAAACATCCACGCCTCATAAATATTATTTTGATAAATAACTATAAAACCACCATAGGGAATTTGCAATATATACCTCCCGAGGAATATCAATTTTTCTATACTTTTTAATATTTTTACTCTATTTTTTTGATATTTTTCGCTTTATAAAAAAAATGAGTATATCATTTCGGAAGAAGCGGCAAATAATGAAAGAACAGGAATATTTTAATCCGGTTTTACGCGGCGACAGCGGTACCCTGAAAAGGGCCTTGTATAAATCCATGGGGTTTACCGATAGGGATCTGATGCGGCCCATTATTGCCGTGGCGAATTCCTATACCAACGCCAATCCGGGACACTTTAATCTGAACCAGCTATACGAGCAGGTCAAACGGGGCATCGAAGCCGCCGGAGGAACGGCCATGGTTTTCGGCTGTACCGCCCCCTGCGACGGCATTGCCGAAGGCCACGAAGGCATGCGCTATATACTGCCCTCCCGGGACCTTATCGCGTCATCCATCGAATGTATGGTCAGGGCGCACTGTTTTGACGGCCTGGTGCTACTGGGGTCCTGCGACAAGATTGAGCCGGGTATGCTGATGGCCGCCGCCCGTCTTGATATTCCCGCGGTCTTTGTCAATGGCGGGCCCATGTACCCCGCCGAATACAAGGGTAAACATTACGACGGTAACATCATTACCGAGGCCGAGGGCTGGAAACAGCGGGGTCTCATCGATGAGGCGGAATTTACCCGAATAGAAAACATCGCCGAACCGTGCTGCGGTTCCTGCGCCATGCTCGGTACCGCCAATACCATGGCATGTCTCGCCGAAGCGATGGGCATGGCTTTGCCCGGTACGGCAATGATTCCGGCGGTGCGCGCCGCCCGGTTTCAGGCCGCGTACCATACGGGTGAAGCGGTCATGGCGCTGGTGCGCGGGGGTATCGGCGCACGGAAAATTATGACCAAAGAAGCAATAGAAAATGCTATCCGCGTTTTGCTGGGTATTGGCGGTTCAACTAACGGAATATTACACCTCCAGGCAATCTGGCATGACGCGGGATTGGGCGAGCTGCCGCTGAAAATCTTTGACGATCTGAGCAGAGAAACACCCCAGGTCGCTTCAATATATCCCGCTTCCCCCTTTGATGTGGTCGATTTTTATGAAGCCGGCGGCGTTCCCGCGGTAATGAAAGAACTGGAACCGCTCCTTCATACCGGCGCCCTGACGGTTACCGGAAAAACCGTCGCGGATAACATCAGCGCCTTCGCGTATTCGTCCCGCCGGGAACTTATCAAAACCATGGAAGCCCCCTTCTCTCAAGAAGGAGGCGTAGCGGTTCTCAGTGGAAACCTTGCTCCGGCAGGCGCTGTGGTCAAACCCGCCGCCGTTCCGTCCCATATGATGCGCTTTTCGGGCAAGGCGCAGATCTTCCACGGCGAAAACGAAGCGGTAGACGCCATTATGGCCGGAAAGGTGCGGGAGGGAACCGCCGTCGTTCTCCGTTACGAAGGCCCCAAAGGTGGACCGGGCATGCCTGAAATGTACCGGCCCATGAAGTGTCTGGAAGGAATGAATCTTTCGGAAACCTGCGCCTTGATTACCGACGGACGCTTTTCCGGTTCAAACAGGGGCTGTTTTGTAGGGCACCTTTCACCCGAAGCCTGCGAAGGCGGACCTCTGGCTCTGGTGGAAGACGGTGACATCATCACTATTGATATTCCGGAACGGATTCTTGAGATTAAGGTTGGCGAAGGGGAACTGGCAAAACGGAAAGAACGCTGGAGATGCCCTGAAAAAAATATTCCCGAAGGATATCTAAGAACCTATCAAAGAATAAGCAAATCCGCCGCTTCAGGTGCAGCGATCGAATAACAAGGAGAAAGATATGCCGGCATTCAAAGATGATGATGAGCTTTTTGCGATGATGAAAAAAAGCCTCTATTCAGCGGTGATTGGCGACATACTGGATAAAATGCACCTTTATCATCAGTTTCTGCCGCAGCGGATACAGCCCCTGCGGGATGATATGGTTATCGCAGGACGGGCCATGCCGGTTCTTGCGGCGGATTTATACGGGGAGCATGTTTCCAATAAGAATGAATTATTAAAAAAATCATTCGGCCTTATGCTTGAGGCTCTGGACGATTTGCAAAAAAACGAGGTTTATATTTGTTCGGGGTCTTCGCCGGCATACGCCCTGGTGGGAGAACTTATGTGTACCCGCATGCAGGTTCTTGGCGCCGCAGGAGCTGTGGCAAACGGTTTACACCGGGACACCAAGGGAATACTGGCCCTTGGGTTTCCGTGTTTTTCCTACGGCCGTTACGCACAGGACCAGGCGCCCCGGGGCAAGGTTCTCGATTACCGGCTTCCCATCGAAATTGAAGGGGTGGTGGTAAGGCCGGGGGATCTCGTGTTCGGCGATCTTGACGGCGTACTGGTTATACCAAAGGAAATAGAAGAAGAAGTGATCCTGCAGGCTTACGAAAAGGCAACCGGAGAGAAGACAGTGGGCAGCGCCATTAAGGCCGGCATGGGAGCGAAAGAATCTTTCGGAAAATATGGGATCCTGTAGGGGGTAAACGGGAATATCAGGCGTTAACGCATGAGGAATCCATTAAAATATTTTAAGAAGGAAGGTTTTAGTGAATATTCAATCAAAATACCGAGTAACCGGAGCACTTTTTCTGCTGCCTTCTCTTATTATCTATATCTGTGTGTTTTTGTATCCCCTGCTTCTTTGTTTTGTAAATTCCTTCGCGAAGGTAAGTATTATCCTGGGGTCCAGAACTTTTATTGGACTAAGAAATTACAGCAACCTTATTAAACGCGCCGATTTTATTCTGGCGGTCAAAGTCACGATAAAATATGTGGTTATGCTGGTACCGGCGCTAATGGTGATCGCCCTCTGGGTGGCAAATACGGTTTCCCGGATGAAGTCAAAAGCTGCGGGAATTTCCACCACCGTCATCTTCCTACCCTTCATGGTGGCCATGATCAGCGCCGGGATCATCTGGGACTGGGTTCTCGATCCAAACTTCGGCATCGTAAATACGCTTCTCCGCACCCTGGGCCTTACCCAGCCGCCGGGATGGCTGCGGGTTTCCGAAACGGCTCTCATCTCGGCTGTCATCATCTCCATCTGGATCCGCTGTCCCTTCAGCATCATGATACTTTACGGCGGCATGAAAAACGTTTCCGAGGAACTGTATGAAGCCGCCGAACTCGATGGTATCAATTCGTTCCAGCGGTTTTTCAAACTAACCCTGCCGCTCATCAACCCTCAGGTCGTGTTGGCCCTCACCCTGGACATGATTTTCGCATTCAGGGCCTTTGATCAGATTTACGCAGTGATAAACGGAGGCGCCCCGGCGCCTGCGGTAAGGACGGTAATGGTCTACCTCATCTCCAATGTGTTCACCGAAAACTATGGGATGGCTTCCGCCATAACCGTTCTGATGCTCCTCTCCTTATTTGTGATCAGTTTGTTGCAGCAGACCCTGCTCAAGCGGGTCGTGGAGTATTAATGTCATGAAAATAAACAAATATATTTGCGGTAAACTCGTCACCGGTATCCTGATGGCGTTTTTCTTTGTTTTTATCATCATTCCGTTCGCCATGATTCTCCTCACGGCTTTGAAGATGAATCCTGAAATCATTGATATGCCGAACAGGACTATTTTTCACCGTATCGTTCCGGATTCTTTTACCAATTTTAACAATATTAAAAATGTTTTTACCGGACATACGGTGGCACAGAACGGATTCCCGTTTTACCGGGCCATCTATAATTCTCTTATCGTCGTACTCATTACCCTGCTGCCAAGTCTTATCCTGGCTCTCACAGCGGCCTACAGTTTCGCGAAATTCAAATTCCCCGGAAAGGAAATCGTATACTACCTGTTCCTAGGAATGCTCATGATCCCCACTGAAATGACTTCAATTCCGCTCTTTCTCATGGTGTCAAGACTCCGTCTCATAAACACCTATCCGGGCCTCATGATACCATCCTTTATGTCCGCTTTCGGTACTTTTCTTTTACGGGCGGCCATGGAACCGATTCCCAAATTCTACATCGAAGCGGGCCGCATGGACGGCGTCGGGGAATTCTGGATATTCGGCAAGATAATCGTTCCCATGGTGAATATCCATATTGTTACCTTCATAGTCATCAAAAGCGTGTGGACCTGGAATGACTTTTTCTGGCCCCTCCTGGTGGTCACCGAAGAACGGATGCGTACCGTCACCTTGATGCTGAACCGTTTTGTTACGGACCTTATCAAATATTGGGGCGAGGTCTGCGCCGCAGTGGCGATCAGCATTGTGCCGCTTTTAATCATCTTTATCATATTTAACTCGAACATAAAAACCGGCCTAATGAATACCGGTATAAAAGGATAGAAAGGGCATAAGTATGAACTCCCAAAAATCGCAGTCAAAAGGAGAATATATGCTGCAGGAGACGGTACACAAGGGGTTATTTTTAAGCAGGATCGGTGTTGGCTGCTGGCCCTTTGGCGGCGGCGCCTACTGGGGCGCTCAGGATCAGGAAGACGTTAACGCCGTGGTACACGCCGCGATTGAGCGGGGACTCAATGTATTTGATACCGCCCGAATGTATAACGATGGCGCGAGCGAAACATCTCTCGGCAAGGCCTTGAAAGGTTACCGCGACAAAGCTTTTGTGATCAGCAAGGTGAACCCGGCCAAGGCGTACCGGGAAACCCTGCGCGAAGAGCTGGAAGCTTCCCTTAGATGCCTGGGCATGGATTATATCGATATGTATATGCTTCACTGGCCCATCAATCCCAAGGGCCTGCAGCATTTTACCAATGATCCGGCGGTCCTTGCCAATCCGCCTTCTTCGGCCGAGGCATTTGAAACCCTTTCGACATTCAAGAAAGAAGGCAAGATCCGGTACATCGGCATTAGCAATTTTGGTATTAAACAGACAACCGAAGCCGCCGCTCTTTGTCCCTGCATAGCGGCTAACGAAATGCCCTATAACATCATCTCCCGGGCCATTGAGGCGGAGCTAATCCCGTTTTGTACCAAACAAAATATCGCCATTATTACTTCCATGACGCTGCAGCAGGGCATTCTCACGGGAATATATAAAAACGCATCCGAAGTTCCGGCCCATCAGGCCCACTCCCGGCATTTTTCCATGGAAACGGGCAAGGGGAGTTCCCGGCACAATGAGGCCGGCGCCGAGGCCGAGGTCTTTGAAACGGTAGCGTTTTTAAAGGAACTGGCCCCTGACCTTGGACTTTCGGCGGCCCAGCTTTCAGTGGCCTGGGTACTTGCCAATCCGCTTGTCGCCTGCGCCCTGGTCGGTTCCAGAAACATCAAAGAACTTGATGAAAACGTAAAGGCCCTTTCGGTGAAGCTGCCCGCCGATGTGAAGGAAAAGATCGATAAGGTAAGCCGCAAGGTCCTCAATAAATTGGGAAATAACCCGGATTATTATGAAAACTCGAAGGAGAGTCGGATTTTTTAATGAAACTGTGTAACTTTGCTATTATGGGTCCCGGACGCATTGCCGAAAAATTCGCCGGCGTTTTTACCCTGGGGCTTGTCCCCGGCGCAAGACTGCTCGGCGCCGCATCAAACTCCGATCCGGAGAAAGCCCGTGTTTTTGCCGCGGCCCACCATCTTGAGCGGGTCTATAAAAATTACCCCGAACTCCTGGCCGATCCTGAAGTGGACATCGTATATATTTCAACCACCAACGAAAAACACTACGAGTGCTGTAGGCAGTGTATCGCCGCGGGGAAGCATATGCTCTGCGAAAAACCCCTGACCCCTACCGCGGCGGAAGCCCGGGATCTGGAAGCCAGGGCGAAAGCCGCCGGGGTTTTTCTTATGGAAGGACTGTGGACGCGGTTTCTGCCGGGAATACAGAAAGCCTCCGAATGGATCGAAAAAGGCCGCATCGGAGAAGTATGCGCCATGAGCCTCAGTATCTGTTCAAATCGGGACCCGAAAGAATTTGTCCGTCTCTACGATAAAGCCATGTATGGTGGAGCGCTGCGGGATTTCGGCGTGTACGGCCTCCATATGATTCGCCATTTTTTAAAGGGGAAGAGCTTGGTAAAAAACGCCGTCAGCGTGGTCCCTTCAGAAACCGGCGTTGACCTCTCGACATTTATCAGTCTCGAATATGAAGGCGGTTCTCACGCCTCGCTGCAGTGCAGCATCGGGTTCGAGGCGCAGAACAATGCGTTCATATACGGTTCAAAGGGTTACATCCGTATCGGGCCCTGGTTCATCGCGGCGATGAAAGCTGAACTTTTCACCGAGCCGTTTATCAAATCAAACGCCCCGGAAGATCAGAAGCCCTCGGAGATTTTTATCGCGCCCCTATCACCTGGTTTTGAACACGAGATCCTCCACGCCGCTCTATGCGTTGGATCGGGCTGGACCGGCAGTCCTGTTGTAACCATGGAAGATACTATCGCTGTCATTGAGTTTACCGAAAAGGTTTTGCGGGAATAATATCAGAAAATGAAAGAGAGGTTTATATGCGGGAAAAAACAATAGAACGGATCAAAGAAAGTAAAATTATCGCCATTATGCGGGGTATGGAGGAAGATCTCATCCTGCCGCTGGCGGAAGCTCTTCTTAAGGGCGGGATATCCATGATGGAGATAAACTTTAATCAGGCTAAGCCGGAAAGTTTTCAGAGTACCCGGCGGAGTATTGAGGCGGTGAATAAAAAATTCTCCTGCGGAGTGGTAAATTATTAGGGATCTATGGGGATGTATTCCCCCCTGCTGAAAATATACATGATCGATGAACATGTTATTGTTTCAGCTAATATTTTTGGAGAAGGAGCAATATATGAAAAAGGTGATTGCGATTCTATTGGTTTTGGCAGGACTAATGCCGGTCTTCGCCGGAGGGGGAGCACAGCAGGGCGCTGGGGCTGCTACCAGCACTACCGAGCCGGTTAAATTGGTTTTTTGGCACCACCAGCTTCAGGCGGTAAACAATTTTAAGGCCTTTGCCGAAATCGCCAATGAGATTTTCGTGAAGCTGGGATACCCCAATGTTACCATGACATCCGAGCAGGTTGAGTATCAGGGGTACCTGGCCAAGTATGTGTCCGCGTTTTCAAGCGGTACCGGACCGGATATGTTCATGGCCATGTCCCAGGACTTTGCCCTTGAGGGCGGCGCCAATCCGGTGGCCCTCCCCCTCCCGGTCGATGTCGCTAAAGTCTGGCAGGACGCCCTGGGCGGTATCTACAAGAATGACGGGGTGTTCAATGGCAAATACTACGGTTTTGTCGTGGCGGGCGACACCTCGATGTTCCTCTACATCAATGACGATCATTTCAGGGAAGCCGGCCTTGACCCCGTAAAGGATTTCCCGAAAACCCTGGATCAGTTCCTTGCGGTAGCCAAGAAGCTGACCAAGTACGATGCCAGCGGCAAGGTTATCCGCGCGGGCTGGCAGCCCCGGTTCGGCGGCGGTTCCTTCAACGTTGCGGCAAAGTACATGCCCATTATCCACAACTTCGGCGGCCGGGTTCTTTCCGAGGATTTAACGAAGGCCCAGGGGTATATGAACGGTCCCGACACCGTTAAAGCCTTCCAGTTCCTCCGCGATATGGTGTTTGTTGACAAGATCTGTAATGTCGAACTGGGACTGCCGGATGTGGCCTTCCAGCAGGGCCTTGCCTCCATGACCTTCCGGGAACCCTTCTATGCGGCCCAGGTCGCCACCAACAATCCCGGTCTAAAGTTCAGCGTTCATCCCTATCCCGGGGGCGTAAAAGATGTCGTTACCCTGGGCGGCGGTTCCTGGCACATGATGATCAACTCAAAATCAAAGCATGTGGATCTTCTCCTCAAACTGTACAAAGAGCTGGTCAACCCCGAATACGACGTAAGGATGCACGAACCCGATAAAACCCCGCCGGTGCTGACCCAGACCATCAGGATGGATAATCCCTACTTCGGAAAACTCCCCTACGCCAGGGCCTTGATGGATTCCCTGAACAAACCCGTAGGCCCGATCTATTACATCATTCCTGAATGGAACACCCTTGCCGAAATAATCGGTGACGCGGTGGCGGCGGTCATTGAAGGCGCGGATGTAAAGAAAACCCTGGACGACGCCGCGACCAAGATGCAGGTAATTCTGGACGAAGGCTGAGATCTTTGCTATTAATTCCGGCGGATAAATCCGCCGGAAAATACTGGTATTAACCGGAGAGTCCTATGACAACGAGTGAATCTATGAAAGATCCGAATTGCCGTTACTGTACCTGCGCCGATGATATTTCCGTCAAGGTCGCCGATCTGGAAACTTCCGTACTTCTTCTGGTCCGGGATCAGAAGTACAAGGGCCGCTGTATCCTTGCCTTGAAGGATCATAAAACCGAAGTGTTCAGGATGGGTCCCGATGAACTGGCCGCCTGGGCACGGGATCTGTCCAGGGCATCCAAGGCGCTCTGGGAAACTTTTTCGCCGGACAAGATCAACTACGCCGCCTTCGGCGATCTCTATCCCCATCTGCACATACACCTGGTACCAAAATACCGGGACGGTCCCGAATGGGGCGGGCCGTTTTTACTGGATCTTTCCAAAGACAATCTTATGTCTCCGGAGGAACTTGAAAAACGGGCGGAGCAGATCAGAAAAAACATTTGAAGGAAGACAAATTATGAACGGCAGAGAGCATTTCAGGGAAATAGTCGAAAGGCGTAGCAGCCGCTGCGGTTTTTGGCATGGGGCGCCCCACGACGACAGCAAACCAATATTGCATTCATATTTCGGCGTTAAGGATGATTTTGAGCTGGGCCTTAAACTGGGAAGCCTCTGCCGCTATGTACGGCCCGAAGAAGACTGCCACATATGGCAGCGGACGGATTACCCCATGTTTGATCCCATGAACCTGGCGGCAAACAAAGACGCCGCCCTGCAAAGTTCCGGAACGGGATACACGACCATCATACACGGAAAGGCGGTCTTTGCGGACTGCGAAGACGTGGAGGAAATCCACCAATACCACTGGCCCACCGTTGACGACTGCGACTTTACCGAGACCATCAGGGAAATAGACCGTACCGTGGAAGGGGGTCAGGCCGTATTGTGCAGTACCTGGGGCAGTATTTTCAGCAACACCTGGAATTTCTTTGGCATGGAAAACTGCCTAGTCAAAATGACGACCGACCCCGACGTGGTCAAGGCGGTGACCGGCCACCTTACGGATTTTTATCTTGCGGCTAACGAAGCGCTTTTTTCGCAGGCGGGAAAGAAGATCGATTCCATATTTATCGGGATCGACCTGGGTTCGCAGTTGGATCTTCTTATTTCCCCCCAAACCTTCGAGGAATTCCTGCTGCCCTTTATAAAAAAACTGATCGATCAGGCCAGGCGCTGGGGGCTGTACGTCACCCTGCACTCCTGCGGTTCCATTTACCGGGTTATTCCCCAGCTTATCGAAGCGGGCGTTGAGGTACTGCACCCCATACAGCCCCTGGCAAGAAACATGGACGCCGCGGGGCTGGCGGAAAAATACTACGGCAAGGTCGTTTTTATGGGCGGCATCGACACCCAGCAGATTTTGCCCTTTGCGACGCCCGACGAGGTGAAGGCCGAAATCCGGCGGGTAAAAAAACTGCTGGGTCCCAACTACATCGTCTGCGCCGGCCACGAAACTCTGCTTCCCAATGTTCCGCCGGAAAATGTGGCCGCCATGATGGAAGCCGCGCTGGAAGTATAGATAGACAAAAAGGAAAAACAACAATGAACAGTCTTGAACGTTTCTACGCAACCATTGAACGGCGGCCGGTAGACCGTCCCGCGGCCTGGCTGGGGATTCCCAGCCCCCAAGCGCAGCTGGGCCTCTTTGCCGAATACGGGGTTGACAATCTTCATGATC
Organism: Treponema sp. TIM-1; assembly: GCF_046533115.1. Classification (NCBI taxonomy): domain Bacteria; kingdom Pseudomonadati; phylum Spirochaetota; class Spirochaetia; order Treponematales; family Treponemataceae; genus Treponema; species Treponema sp. TIM-1. Next base: position 18,545 of record NZ_JAJQRC010000018.1, on the reverse strand, counting down.
TCAAACTGGCGGTGGGGGACGATATTTATTCCGTGGCCATTCCCTACCGTTCCGAATATTCAGCTTCCATCAGCTCCGCCTTTGACTGGTATCTGGACGGCAAGGCGCGTATTGCCAACCGAACCCTCACCGCCGACGGCTGTTTCAAGGACTGCGAAACAGCGGAGGATCTGGCCTTCTTCACGTGGCCCGAGCCGGAAAAATACATCGACCCGGAGGAATGCCGCCGCCTTGTGGAGCAGGTTCCGGAGGACAAAGCGGTTCTTGGCGTTTTCTGGTCAACCCATTTTCAGAATACCTGCGCTTCCTTCGGCATGGAAACCGCCCTGATGAATATGATTTCCAACCCGGAACTTGTGGAGGCGGTGGACAGGAAAATTGTGGATTTTTTTCTCAGGGCTAACGAGGTTTTCTATAAGGCGGTCTGCGGCGCAGCAGTCAAGGGCAAGCGCCTCCACGCCGTCCTCATAGGCGACGACGTGGGAACCCAACGCGGGCTTTTGGTCTCCCCCGACCTGATACGCCGCTTTGTCATTCCCGGCTGCCGCGTCCTGGTGGAACAGGCCCATAGTTACGGCGTCAAGGTTATCTACCATTCCTGCGGTTCCGTGGCGGACGTCATTCCCGACATGATCGAAGCCGGGGTGGATGCGATTCATCCGATTCAGGCGCTGGCGGCCAATATGGAACCGGAGCGTTTACGTTCCCGGTTCGGGGACAGGGTTTCCTTCTGCGGCGGGGTTGATACCCAGAAGCTCCTGGTTCAGGGTACGTCGGAGGATGTGAAGAACAGGGTACGGGAACTGCGAAAAATGTTTCCCACGGGTCTTATCTTCTCCCCCAGCCATGAAGCTATTCAGGATGATGTACCGGCCAAAAACATCCGCGCCCTCTTTGAGGAGGCGGGGAGGATTTACTAAGTTTCTGTTATGCCTCTACCGTAAGACCCTCCCGGGCTGAACGGTGCGCAAAGGCCATTTTCAGGGCGGGGATGGATTTTCCCCTCCGGCGGGCGTTTAAGCCGTTTTCTTGTATCAACTCGTCCATCAGACCATGAAGGGAAACAATAACGTTCGGTAATACCGGGACGAAAGAATCGGAAGGAAGCGATAGCGTATGACAAAGAGAAGTCCCCGAAACACTCCTCTATTGAACGGACATTCGGAAAGATAAAAGAGAACCGGCGGCTTACGGGACGCTCCCCCCGGGGCAGTCCAGCACGATCTTCACCAGTTCCGGCGGGTTTTGGAGCATGAGCCTGAAGGCGTCCTTATACTTTTCCAGGGGGAAACGGTGGGTGATAAAACCGTCGATCTTATACCGGCCTTCCCGGATAAGTTCCTGGACCACATCGAAGGTGTACATTTTTGCCCCCTTCCAGTCCTCCATACCGTGGGCGTCGATGCCGATGAGCCGTATTTCCTGCCACCAGATCGGGGTTTCGTCAAAGGAAACCCCCCGCATATGGTGGCCTATTTTGACCAGGGTTCCCCGGGCGCGGAGGAACCGGAGGCAGGCCGTATTGGACCAGTCCCCCCCGACGCAGTCATAGGCCAGGTCGAAGCCCCCCAAAAGCATGGTATTACCCCCGAAACCCCGGTATAGCTTGGCCCCGGTGGCCTTGGCCACCGCCTCGTAGGGCGGCCCCGAAAGGATATGATCCGCCCCCAAGCGCAGGGCAAATTCCTGTTTCTCCTTGATCCGCTCCATCACCCAGATCTCACATTGGGGCTGGATGATCTTGAGGCACTGTACCACCCCAAGCCCTATGGTACCGCAGCCCAAAACCAGGACCTTGTCCCCCGCCGCCGGGGGCGCCATAAGCACCGAATGGAGGGAAACCGCTGTGGGTTCCACCATCACCGCCTGGTCGTCGCTCAGATCGTCGTGAATTTTACTAAGCTGCTGCTCCGGGGCAAGGTAGTAGTCCCCGAACCCCGCCCCGGTATCGGGGAGCTTGAGGGGGGAGGGTTCCCCGTAGTTTTCACAGAGACAGTAATTCCCCTCCGCGCAGAACCGGCAGGGTTCCGGAATGCCCTTGTTGCCGCAGCAGGACATATACTCCCGCAGGGTCACCCGGTCGCCTTTTTGGTATTTGGTAACGCCGGAGCCGATTTCCTCCACAATACCCACGGTTTCGTGGCCCAGGTAGGTCCGCACCGAACCGGGCAGGGGTTCCAGGGCGCAGTCAATACCGGTGGTGGCCTTAAAAAAACTCAGGTCCGTCCCGCAGACCCCGGTGGCGATATTGCGGATCCGCAGCCACTGAGGCCCCGGCAGGGGCGGGTCCGGCAGGGTCCGGTCGTATTTGACGGGGTTAAGGCCGGTAAAAAGCAGGGCGGGCATATATTTTGCCGCGAACTTGGTGAAAAGCACCTTGGGAATGTTTTTTTCAAAATAAATGGTCTTCATAATCCGTCCCTTAGCCGGCCGGCATGAATGGTTAACCTGCCGGCTCCTTAGGTTAACATGCCCTGGAGGATCGCCATAAAGTCGTTAAGGTACATGGCGTATTCCGGGGAACCCACAATTTCCACATACCCCTGTTCCACCCCGGGAACAAAACCCACATCCTTGAGCAGGACCTTCATGGCCCCGTCGATGCTGAAAAAGTGGAACAGCACAAAGGGGGTGCGCCGGGTGTAGATCCCATGGCCGGACTTCGATTTTCCCGCCTTAACCCGGAGGTAACAGGCAACGGCGGGTTCCCCTTTTTCCGAGTCCACGATGAACTGGTAGATCCGGTCGGGCTGACGGCGGCACCATTCGGCCATGTCGGGATCCCCCAGCTTGTTGTAGGTCGACAGGGCCCGGGTTATCATGTAGAGGCTCATCTTGACCTTAAGGGCCTTTTTTTCCGGGTCCTTGGGGCGCTGGGAGGGCATCATGAGCATCAGGGACATGAGAAGGGAGAAGACCTTGAGGAGCAGGCCGAGTTTGGTGAACCCCTTGATAGCCGGCAGGGCGGCGCCCCCCCGGAACATGGTGTTCATCTTCGCCACCGTGGGAAAACTCAAGGTGATGTCCGGCGAAGGGGCCGGCCCCTGGGTAATCGTCAGTTTACCCCGATCAAAGGTCAGGGTACAGGCGAGTAAATCCCCGTCGTTTTTCGCGCAGATCTGGACGGTTCCTTGTACCTCGCGGAAACGGGCCTTCATTTTAGGGTCGTCGTCAAGGACAACCTGCATAACCGGAAAAGCGGCGTTAAAAAACAACTGCGCCGTCATTAGTTCCTGGGGTGTAGCAGACAAAATATTCCTCCCCTTGTTCTTTACGGACTACTCGTCGTTCCAGTCCTCGTCGGCTTCAAATTCCATACCCAGCATTTCCCGTACCTTTTCAACGATACCGTTACTGTCCAGGCCGTAGTGGGCATACAGATCCTCCGCGTAACCGATGGTGGCAAATTCATCCTGAAGGCCGTGTTTTTTGAATACACAGCCCTTCCCGGATTCGGCGATGACCCCGCCCACGGCATCTCCCAGGCCGCCCATCACATTGTGCTCTTCCACCACCAGGATCCGCCGGGTGTCGGTTACGGCCTTGATAATGGCCTCCCGATCCAGGGGCTTGATGGTGTGCATATTGATTACCCGGACGGAGAGCTTGTCCTGTTCCTGGAGGGTTTTTGCCGCCTGGATCGCCTGGAGTACCGGAACGCCGCAGCAAATTATGGTGAGGTCCGTGCCCTCCCGCATCACCGTCGCCTTGCCTATGGTAAAGGGGTAATCTTCGTTTTCGTAGCAGGGGGGCTCAAAACCCCGGCCGATACGGATATACACCGGCCCGGGTATATCCAGGCACCCCCGGACCGCCCGGCTGGTCTCGATGCCGTCGGCGGGACAGATCACGGTCATGTTGGCGATGGATCGCATCACCGCAAAATCCTCGGTACAATGGTGGGTGGTTCCGGCATGGCCGAAGGAAATACCCCCGTGGGTGGCGATGATCTTTACCGGAAGGTTCTGGTAGGCGATATCGGTACGGACCTGTTCCCCTGCCCGGAGACAGGCAAAAATCGCCATGGTTGAGGCAAAGGGGATAAGTCCCGCTTTGGCCAAGCCCGCGGCGATGCCGAACATATTCTGCTCGGCGATACCCACGTTAAAGAACCGGTCCGGAAAGGCCTTGGCAAAATGTACGATGGCGGTGGTTTGGGTCAGATCCGCACTCAGTCCCACGATACGATCGTTATATTTACCCATCTCCGCAAGGGTCCGGCCGTAAATTTCCCGGGCCGTCATGGTCGCCGAATCATAACAGTTCCAGGTGGTTCCGGTAACTACCGCCATGTTATATCCCCCCTTTCATAATAGAAACCTTTGCCTTTTCGCAAAGTTCCGAATCCCCAGAGGCGTAATGCCATACCACGTTGTTTTCCATAAAGTCCACCCCTTTGCCCTTGACCGTATTGGCCAGGATGAGGACCGGCTTATCCGTGGCAGCCCAACCCCGGTCCAGGGCGGCGGCCAGCTCGTCAAAGTTATGACCGTTCACCTCAATGACCTCAAGGCCGAAGGCCCGCCATTTATCCCCAAAGGGTTCAAGGGCCATGACATCCTCGGTTTTGCCGTCTATCATCAGGCGGTTCCGGTCCACGATGGCGATCACGTTCCCCAGTTTAAAATGGGCCAGGGCCATGGCCGCTTCCCAGACACTTCCCTCGCAACACTCCCCGTCCCCCAGCAGGCAGACGGTCTTAAAGCTTTTTTTGAGGTACCGCGCCCCCAGGCCCAACCCCACCGCCATAGAGAGGCCGTGTCCCAGGGATCCCGCGGAGGCGTCGCAGCCCAGTACCTTGTTGCTGTCCGGGTGCATGGCAAAGGGGGAGCCAAAGTGGTTAAAGGATTTTAACTCCTCCTCGGGGAAAAATCCCTTTTTAGCCAGTACCGGGATAAATCCCGCCGCCGCATGGCCCTTGGAGAGGATGAACCGGTCCCGGTCCGGCCATTGGGGCTCTTCAGCCTTAACCGTAAGATACTTGAAGTAGAGGATCGTGAGAATCTCCACAATAGAGAGGGATCCCCCCACGTGAGCCCCCCCGGACCAGGCCATAACATCCACGATGGTCAGCCGTAAGTCCCGGGCAAGGGTGGTAAGCTCCCGAATTTCCGCATCACTACAGGGCATATACACCTCCCATATTATTTTATGATGATCCTTGATGTAGTGTTTCCAAATAGAGAATAATTAAGTATGTTTCACCTTATGGAGAATGTCAACAAAAATCTTTATTTCTTCTTCCTTATTTTTGCCCTGTCCTCCCTGACCGCGGCAGGGACAGAGCCGGGCGATTCCGGGGCAAAAAATGCCGAAACCGGTTCCCTGGAGTCCTTTGCCGACCCCCGCCGGATCTGGGGAGACGGGCTAGAAGGGCTTATTGAGGAAGCCTACCGACAATGTTTTAAAACCTATATTATCGGCGGCAGGATCATGAACCTCAGGATGCCCTTCGTGGAAAACCATGAACGGGATAAACTTTCCGATCAGGACTGGGAATTCCTTGGGGGAGGCAAGGGGAATCCCGGTTACCTCTGGGAAGCCATTGACCGGGTCCTGGATTCCGAAGATTTTAAACAATACACCCGGGTCTTGGGAGACGGCCGGGAAAAGATCATCATCTTCGATATGTCCCGGCGAACCTGGACCGTTTCTTTGGATCTCTTCGATATAGCCCGGATAAAGACCGGAGCCTACCACGGGCTGCCCCACAAGCCCTACGTGCTGGTCTCGGGCCGGGGGATAACGGCGGTGGAGGTCTACAATTATCTTTACTGTATAGGCTGGACCGGGATGGATTGTTCCGGCTTTGTATGGTATGTGCTTTCTTCTATTGCCCGCCGGCAGGATCTGGATCTGGGCCGTTCCCTCAGCCGGGCCCTGGGGGTCCCCCGGGGAGAAGACCCCTCCTATTATGCGGGAACCTGGTTTTATAATTCCTCCAATTCCCAGATAATCAGCGTACCCGATAAAATCAGCGCCCTGCGCCCCGGGGACATCCTCCTTTTCCGGGGTGTCGACGGAGACATGGTCCATTCGGCGATCATCCAGTCCGTTGATTTTTCCCGGGGGGTAATCCGGTACCTCCAGAGTACCGATGAGGCCCCTTTGGAGGATCGGGGGGTCCACGAGTCCTTTGTTTATTTTGATCCCTCCCGGCCCGGGATCAGTCTTAAAGACCCCGGTCTGCGGTGGACCCAAAGCCGGTACCCCCCCTTCCCCGGGGAAAAGGCCTCCCCCTTCTCCGACGACGGTGAACGTTACCGGGCCTATGAAGAGTTGGGAGGGGGCAGGGTGGTCCGGCTCCGGGTCTTAAACCCTCCCGGCCGGAAGACCCGGTCCTAATGGTTTATTGAAAATGAGGTCTCCCTAAATTCCGCCCCCGGGATCGGGGAAGCGGTGGGGAAAGTGGACCTTGAGGAAGGCGAAGAGCTCTTCCTCGAATTCCTTGGATATCCGGGGCGGCTCCGGCGCCTCATTCCCGGCCGCCGCAAGGCTTTCCAGAATGATGCCGCCCCCGGCGGCGTCGTAGCCGTCAACGATAACGAAGCGGCCCAGGGAGGGGTTGTCGTAGAAGGAGGATACGGCGACGGGCCGGGCCAGGCTCAGGACCACGCTGCCGCAGTCGTGGCGCTGCAGTTCCCGGTACTCCGCCCCGCCGCTTTCGCCCAGGAAGCGCTCGATCTTTACCAGCCGGGCATCAACCTTGTCGCTTCCCAGCTTGAGGAGGCAGGTCCGGTGGAAGCCCAGGGGCCGCGACCCCAGCCATATCACGTTGGCCCGGAGCCGGTCGGCGGCCCGCACCGGGGCGGCCTCGCCGGACTTCACCATCACCTCCCCCCGTTTCACATAGATCTCTTCTTCCAGGGTAAAGCCCGAAGCCTCCCCGGCAACGGCCCGGGTCTTTGCCGGGGCGTTCCAGACTTCGATGTTTTTTATATGGGCCTCTTTGCAAGAGGGCAGAAAGCGCACCGCCTCCCCGATGGAAATTTCGCCGCTCACGATGGTCCCCGCATAGATCCGCCGGTCGTCGTGGTCGTTACTAAAGCGGTAGACATCCTGTACGGGCATGGCGAAGAAGGAGTCTTCATTGGAGGGGAGGTTGTGAAAGCTGTCCAGCACTTCCAGCACCGTCTTTCCCCGGTACCAGGGCATATCCATCGGGGCCCGTTCGGTGATGTTCTTACCCTCCCGGGCGCTGACCGGCACAAAGGCCAGGGGCGTTACCTTGAGGGTTTCCAGGTATGCCCCGTATTCGCTGGTGATCCGGTTGAACACCCCCTCGTCGTAATCCAGGGCGTCCAGTTTGTTCACCGCCACCAGCACCTGGGAGACCCCCAGAAGCGAGAGGATCAAACCGTGGCGCTTGGAATTTTCCGCCACCCCCTCCACGGCGTCGATCACCAGTACCGCGGCCACCGCCCGGGAAGCGCCGCTGAGCATATTCCGCAAAAACTCGATATGCCCCGGCGCGTCGATGATGAGGTATTCCCGGAGGGCGCTCTTGAAAAAGATCCGGGCGCTGTCGATGGTGATCCCCTGCTGCTGCTCATCCTCCAGGGCGTCCAGAAGGAAGGCGTATTCAAAGACCCGGCCGTTCTTTTTGCAGGCGTCCTTTACCGCCTGGAGCTTTCCCTCGGGCAGGGACAAGGTATCCGCCAGGAGACGGCCCACCAGGGTACTCTTGCCGTGATCCACGTGGCCGGTGATCACGATGTTCATCCGTTCCGAACCCGGTCCGTCCGCGGCCATCACATATACCCCTCTTTGCGAAGGGTTTCCAGGGTACCGCCGCCCTCGATGTCCTGGGCCCGGCCTGAACGCTCCGCGATGTTCCTGAATTTCCCGCTGATGAGTTCTTCGATGATCTCCCGGGGATTACGGGCCTCGGAATCCACCGGATTGGTACAGGGATAACAGCCCAGGGAACGGTAGCGTTTACCCGCGCCCTGGTTGTAATAAATGGGAATCGTGGGGATCCCCTCCCGTTCGATATATTCCCAGATGTTGAGTTCCGTCCAGTCCAGCAGGGGATGGACCCGGACGTGGGTCTTGGGGGCAAACTCGGTCTTGTAGAGGTTCCAGAGTTCCGGCGGCTGGGAGCCCGCATCCCAGCCGCTCTTTTCGTCCCGGCTGGAAAAGACCCGCTCCTTGGAACGGCTCCCCTCCTCGTCGCTGCGGACCCCCACGATCACCGCGTGGTAGGGCTCGGCGGATTCCAGCTCCTCCCAGGCGTCCCGGTGGGGATCGTAGACCCGCCGGGGCCCGGTGCCGTCCAGGGTCTGCCGCAGGGGAATGGTCTTGAGTTCCCTGCAGCAGCTTATCCGGTCCAGGCCGTCGGGAAAGGTCCGTTTCTCCGCCAGGGCCTTCCCGTTCTGCCCCACCACGAGGCGCAGCTTCAGCTCCCGGGCCAACCGGTCCCGGTAGGCTATCATTTCGGGGATCTTGTAATTCGTGTCGATGTGGATAAGCTCAAAAGGCACATGCCCGAAAAACGCCTTTTTTGCCAGCCACAACAGAACCGTGCTGTCCTTCCCGATGGACCAGAGCATCCCGATATTCTTGAAAGACCGGTAAGCCTCCCGGATGATAAAAACACTCTGGGACTCCAGTTTGTCCAGCTTACCCAAGCCCTGCCATGCTTCCGTTGTTTCTCCTGCCATTCCTTCTCCTTGTCTTCCCGCAAAGCCCCTGTCAGCCGCCGGCTATCAGCCGCCGGCGGCCCTCCGGGCATGCAGACCGCATTCCTTATGGTCCGGAAGTTCCCACCACCAGCGGCCGGAGCGGATATCCTCCCCTTCCCGTACCGCCCGGGTACAGGGGGCGCAGCCGATACTCTTGAAGCCCTCGGCATAGAGGGGATTGAGGGGGATCCGGTACCTTTCGATATAAGCGGCCAGATCCTCATCGCTCCAGTCCGCCAGGGGATTTATCTTTACGAGGCCGAACTGTTCATCGTATTCCAGTAGCTTCAGATCCGACCGGGTGACTGACTGGGCCGCCCGGAGGCCCGTAACCCAGGCGTTTTTTCCCGCCAGGATCCGCGCCAGGGGCCGCACCTTCCGCACCTCGCAGCAGCGCCGCCGCTTTTCAAGGCTTTCCCGCATCCCCCATTCCCCCAACTCCGCTTCCAGTTTTTCTTCTTCCTCCGCCTCGGGGTAGTATTGGTGGATGGGGATATTAAAAAAAAGTTCCACCTCCCGGTGGTATGCCGCGGTCTCGGGAAAGAGCCGGTTCGTGTTCAGGGTGAAGACCTCAACCCCCGCCCCGCCGCAGCCCAGGAGGAGGTGCAGGGCCGCCGCATCCTCCGCCTGGTAACTAAAGGCCAGGGCCGCCGGGCCCCGGATGGCCCTGAGGATCCGGGACAGGGCCTCCGCTCCCTTATCGTTCCGCCTATCGTCAGATGACATAATCGCTCCAGATTTCATCCTTGGAATAAATTTTCGCGCCGAAGAACAGGATGTATACCCGGTCCCGGTTGGCCTTGGTGATGAGGGTCCATTGCTTTTTGTCAATGTCCGCCTCGATCTCCTTCTCCCCGGAGATGGTTTTCAGGTTCACCCGCACCCGGCTGCCCAGGACGCGGTGGCTGATGATCTCCGCCTCCACCGCCTTGCCCCCCTCGTCGGAGAGGCTTATCACCACGTCCTGGGGCCGCACGAAAAAGGAAATCTCCCCGTCCCCGGAACTTTCCCCCGCTGGGGCAAGGTTCAGTACCCCCTGATCCAGCCGGGCATGAAAGAGATTCACGTTCCCCAGGAAGCTGTACACAAAGGGATTGGCGGGATGATCGTAGACTTCCTCGGGGGCGCCGATCTGTTCGATTTTCCCCTTGTTCAGGATAACGATATTATCGGAGACCTCCAGGGCCTCCTCCTGATCATGGGTAACAAACACGCTGGTGATGTGGATCTCGTCGTGGAGAAAGCGCAGCCAGCGCCGCAGTTCCTGCCGGACCTTGGCGTCCAGGGCGCCGAAGGGCTCATCCAGGAGCAGCACCCGGGGCTCAATGGCCAGGGCCCGGGCCAGGGCCACCCGCTGCTTCTGCCCGCCGCTGAGTTCGGCAGGCAGCCGGTTCGCCATGGACTCAAGCTGTACCAGGCCGAGGAGCTTGAAGACCTTCTCCCGGATCTCCGCCTTGCTGGGCCGCAGGGAACGGGGACGGATCTTGAGGCCGAAGGCCACGTTTTCAAAGACGCTCATGTGCTTGAACAGGGCGTAGTGTTGAAATACGAATCCTACCTTCCGGTCCTTGGTCTGTTTCCAGGTGGCATCTTCGCCAAAGAGGCTGATGGTTCCCGTATCCGGGGTCTCAAGGCCGGCGATGATCCGCAGGAGGGTGGTCTTTCCCGACCCCGAAGGCCCCAGAAGGGCGGTGATCTCCCCGTCGGGGATAGAAAGGTTGATGGTATCCAGGGCGGTAAAATCCCCGAACTTCTTGTTAACCTGGGTAATTTCTATGCTCATTTCCGCTCATATCCTTTCATAGTACACATTCCTTTATATGTTAGTTTCACACATAATAGCCACACCCTTTTTCACGTATTATTTTTACACATACTAATTACACCTCATTTTTACATCTTTTTTTTACACATAATTTATAAACATTGTTACCACACATCCTTTTATACCATTTTTTGCTTCCGCTGTTCCGCGATAAAACGCTCTATCACCGCCTTGACGATCAGGGTTACCAGGGCGAGGAGGGTCAGGAGGGAGGCCACCGCGAAGGCGGCGCCGAACTGGTATTCGTTGTAGAGGATCTCTATGTAGAGGGGCATGGTGGTGGTGATCCCCCGGATGATGCCGGAGACCACCGCTACCGCCCCGAATTCCCCCATGGCCCGGGCATTGGTCAACACCACCCCGTAGAGGACCCCCCACTTGATATTGGGAAGGGTTATTTTGAAGAAGGTCTGGAGGCCGTTTGCCCCCAGGGTCAGGGCGGCCTCCTCGTCATCCTTTCCCAGCTCTTCCATCAGGGGGATGAGTTCCCGGGCCACAAAGGGAAAGGTCACAAAGGCGGTGGCGATGATGATCCCCGGCATGGCGAAGACGATCTTGATATTCCGCGCCATGAGCCATGAGCCGAACCAGCCGAAGGATCCGAAGAGGAAGATGAACAGGAGCCCCGCGATCACCGGAGAAATGGCAAAGGGAACCTCTATCAGGGTAATGAGGATATTCTTTCCCCTAAAATTGAACTTGGTGATGACCCAGGCCAGGATGACGCCGAAAAAGGTGTTTACCGGCACACAGATCAGGGCGGTCAGGAGGGTCAGGCGGATGGAGGCAAAGACATCCGGTTCACTGAAGGCCCTGATATAGCTCTTGAACCCCGACCCCAGGGCCTGGGAAAAGATCGTGAGGAGGGGGATAACGATAAAGACCGCAAAAAAGGCTAGGGCGATACCGATGAAGGTCGGCTTTATCCACCGGGGTTCTTTAACGATTCTGGGGGCGCTCAATTTTTCTTCCTTTTTTTGGCATAGCCCTGCAAAAGGTTGATGAGGAACAGGAGGACAAAGGCACAGATCAGCATGGTAACGCCGATGGCGCTGGCCCCCCGGTAATCAAACTGGAGCAGTTTTTTTACGATCAGGAGGGGCACTATCTCACTTTCGTAGGGCATATTGCTGGAGATAAAGATGATGGAGCCGTATTCCCCCAGGCCCCGGGCAAAGGCCAGGGCAAAGCCCGTGAGGAGGGCCGGCAGGATCGAGGGAAAAATCACCTTGCGAAAGATCTGATAGAAATTGGCCCCCAGGCTGGCGGCGGCTTCCTCCAGTTCCTTATCCAGTTCCGCGATGACCGGCTGGGTGGTCCGCACCACAAAGGGCAGGCCGGTAAAGATAAGGGCAATGATAATACCCCCTTTGGAATAGGCGATGGAGATCCCCGCCTTCTGCAGCAGGGCCCCGAGGACTCCATTGGGGGAAAAAATATAGGACAGGGAAATTCCGGCCACCGCCGTGGGGATCGCAAAGGGAAGGTCAATGAGGGCGTCGATGACCCGTTTGCCGAAGAAGGAATACCGGGCCAGGATCCAGGCGATGATGAGGCCGAACACAAAATTAACGACGGCGGCCCAAAAGGTCGACACAAAGGAGATCTTAAAGGCCGCCAGAACCCGTTCATTGACGATCAGGGCCCAAAACTCCTGGAAGGATAAATGGGCCGCATAGAGGATCAGCGCGGAAAGGGGAATAAAGATCAGCAGGGACATATAGGTTATGGAAAGACCCAGGGTTAATCCGAACCCCGGCAGTTTTGTCCTGCGTTTTCTTACACCCATGATGTTCCCGCTACCGCCGCTTGAGCTCGTCAATGATCTTGTCGAACTCCCCCCCGTCACCGAAGTGAAGGGGCTGGGCCTTGACCCAACCGCCGAAGACCTCGTCAATGGTGATGAGTTTCAGGGCGGGGAATTGGGAGGCGAATTCCCGGGCCACCGCTGGGTCCCGGGGACGGTAGTAATGCTTTCCCGCAAGCCGCTGGCCCTCGGTGGAATAGAGGTAGTTCAGATACTCCCGGGCAACCTGTTCGGTTCCCCTTCTCTTGACCACCGTGTCCACCCAGGCGACGCTGGGTTCCGCCAGGATACTGAGGCTGGGAATGACGATGTCAAATTTCCCCGGACCCAATTCGTTGATGGAGAGGAAGGCTTCGTTTTCCCAGGCCAAAAGCACATCCCCTATCCCCCGCTGGACAAAGGTGTTGGTGGAACCCCGGGCGCCGGAATCCAGTACCGGCACATTACGGTAGACCTGCTTGACAAATTCCCGGGCCTGGGCCTCGCTGCCGTATTTCTCCAGGGCGAAGGCCCAGGCGGCCAGGTAGTTCCACCGGGCGCCCCCGGAGGTTTTGGGGTCCGGGGTGATGATCTGCACCCCCTCGCGGACGAGATCGTCCCAGTCCCTGATGTTTTTGGGGTTCCCCGCCCGCACGAGGAACACGATGGTGGAGGTATAGGGGGCGCTGTTCTGGGGAAGCCTGGACAGCCAGGCGGGGTCAAGGACCGGAGGCTTGGTCTTGGCGGCGATTTCGTCAATGTCGTAGGCCAGGGCCAGGGTTACCACATCCGCCTCCAGCCCCTCGATGACGCTCCGGGCCTGCCCGCCGGAACCGGCGTGGGACTGGCGGATGGTTACCGTATCGCCGGTCTTCTGCTGGTAGTAAGCGGCAAAGACTTCATTGAATTCCCGGTACAGTTCCCGGGTAGGATCGTAGGAAACGTTGAGGATCTCGATGGACGCGCCGCCGCTTTGAGCAGCGCTCCCGGCGGAACCATCCGTATTTCCGGCGGCAAAGAGGCCGGATGCCGCCAGCAAAAAGATCGCCGCTACTCCCAGGCCCTTTCCAAATCCCAATCGGTTTTTATACTGTTTTTGTACCATAATTATACTACTCCTCTGTTTTTTTTGTGAATCCGATGGGAATAGATCTTCCCATCCTCCCTTTATTTTTTTACAAGGGACCTCCCGGTCCTCAGGAATAATCTGTCGGTCATCTGCGCGCTGATAACTTCAAATAATTCCTAGTATTACTAGGTAATTAATATAATTAGAACGAAATTTTATGTCAAGGGGATTTGAAAAAAAAATGAAGATTTTTGCGCAATTATTAAAAAAAAGAGGGAAAAATTAAAATTTTCGCTCGAATCGTCCTGTTTTTCTAACTGCCGCCGAATAGCGGATTATCCCAAAATTTTAAAAAAAAACACTTTTTTTTGTTTTTTAGGTGTATTTCGTCCAAAAGAATAATCATAACATTTGAAGTAACCGAGGGGGCTGTTTCAAGACTAATCTGAGCTTTGAAACCGCTTCGAGGACCGTTAAAATTCCGTTCCCCCGGGGATCGGGTTTTTAGCGGGGTTCCCGTATTTTTAAGGAGGCTGTTATGTCCCTGTCAATTCGTACCAAGGTTATTTTCATTATAGTGGCAATAATTACGGGAATGACCGCGGCCAGCGTACTTGTCGGAATAACCTTAACCCACCGTAATCTTATAAAAACTATGGAAAATGACATGGGAGTATCGGGAGCCATCGCAGAACAGCTTATTACGGAAAAGGTGGGCCGTATACGGGCCGATATGCGGCTTATCGCGGAAAAATGTCGGAATCTGGATGATGAACAGATCGACGAAGTGCTACGGAAAGAGGCCGCCGCTCATGGTTATTTGGACATAGGGCTGATATATCAGGACGGCAGCATACGGTCCTACGGCGAGAAGAAGCCCAATTACCGGCTTTCTGAAAACGAGAATGCCCGCCGGGCCCTGCGGGGTGAGATCGTGATGAGTACCACCCAATATAACGACCATGGGGATTTTATCATGCGTTTCTGGCTGCCCCTGGAGAACAGGATCCTGGTGATCAGCCTGCCGGGAACGGTGATAAGCGACGTACTGACCCAATTCAGTATATGGGAATCGGGAAGTATTTTTGCCCTTGACCATGAGGGGGTGATGATAGCCCACATGCGGCCGCAGCTGATTTTGGGCCGCCCCAATTGTATCAAAATGGCGGAAGCCGAACGGGAATACCGCCCCATGGCCGCGCTATTTTCCCGTATGATTCAGGGTGAGATCGGAACCGGAAAATACCATTACCAGGGCGTCCCCCGGATCTGCGCCTTCAGGCCCATTCAAGGTACCGACGGCTGGTCCCTGGGAATAGCCTGTCCCATCGGCGAAAGCCCGGTTTCCCATGTGGTAGGGCCCTTTTTGATTTCCGGGGCCGTGTTCCTTGGTCTGGGAATTTTAGCCGCGTTTTTAGCGGCGGGTTTTATTTCCCGTCCCTTTGAAAAAACAGAGGAACTCGCCCTGATGGCCAAATCCGCGTCCGAGGCAAAAAGCCATTTCCTGGCCAATATGAGCCATGAGATGCGTACCCCCCTTAACGCCATCATCGGCTTTTCCGAAATGGAACTGGGCAAAGGGCAGGAAAGGGAGACGCAGACCCGCTGTTCCGATGAGACCCGTGAAAGCCTGGAAAAAATTTACAACTCCGGTATAACCCTCCTGGGGCTTATCAATGATATCCTGGATATATCCAAAATTGAATCGGGAAAATTTGAGCTTGTCCCGGTGAATTACGATATGCCCAGTCTGCTGAACGATACGGTGGCCTTCAATATCGTGCGGATCGGCAGCAGACCCATAGTCTTTAAGCTGGATATCGACGAAAACCTGCCCGCCCGGCTTTTCGGCGACGAACTGCGGATAAAACAGATCCTCAACAACCTCCTTTCCAACGCCTTTAAGTACACCAAGGAGGGAACCGTAATGCTGCGGATCCGCTGCGAGCGGGACCGGGCGGGGGTATGGATGACCGCGGCTGTTTCCGATACCGGCATGGGCATCCGGGAGGAAAACCTGGACCAACTCTTCGGCGAATACAACCAGGTAGACACCCAAAGCAACCGGCATATTGAGGGGACCGGCCTGGGGCTTGCCATCACCAAACGGATGGTGGAGATGATGAACGGCTCCATTTCCGTAGAAAGCGAATACGGTAAGGGAAGTACCTTTACGGTCCGCCTGCTCCAGGGTTTTGCCGGCGAAGCGGTCATCGGCAAGGCCATTGCCGAAAACCTTACGCAATTCCGGTATACCATGGTCCGCCGGAACCGGAACCGGCAGTTGGTGCGGAGTTTTATTCCCTATGCCAAGGTACTGGTGGTTGACGATGTGGCCGTCAATCTGGACCTTGCCCGGGGAATCATGAAACCCTACGGTATGACCGTGGACTGTGTTACCGGCGGGCAGGCGGCCGTGGATCTGATACGGAAGGGAGAACCCCGGTATGACGCTGTTTTCATGGACCACATGATGCCCGGCATGGACGGTATCGAAGCGGTAAGGATTATCAGAAACGAAATAGACAGTGATTACGCCCGGACCATACCCATCATCGCCCTCACCGCCAATGCGATTATCGGCAACGATGAGTTGTTTCTCAACAACGGTTTTCAGGACTTTCTTACCAAACCCATTGATATTATGAAAATGGATGAATCCATTAACCGATGGGTACGGGACAAAAAAATGGAGAAGGAATTGGGGCTGGATAAGGAAAGCCGCCATTTAGCGGCCATGATCCGGGCCAATCCGGTAGAGGGTCTTGACGTGGAAAAGGGGCTTGCGCGTTTTGGAGGGGACGGAAAATGCTACCTGGATTGTTTACGTTCCTACGTGACCCATACCCCATCCCTGCTTTCGGCTATAGGGACCGGGGGTTCCCGGGAAGATTACGCCATTACCGTACACGGCATTAAGGGTTCCAGCTACGGTATCGCCGCGGAGATAATCGGGCAGAGGGCGGAAAAATTGGAACATGCCGCCAAGGCCGGAGACATGGCCTTTATTGAAGCCGAAAACGAGGACTTTATAAACAGTACCGGAAAATTCATCACCGGCTTAATGGGGCTCCTGGCTATCCTGGAAGATAAGCGGCAAAAGCCCCGGAAACCTGCCCCGGACCCGGCCTTGCTCGCCAGGATTCGGCATGCCGCGGAAAATTATAATATAGGCGAACTTGACCAGCTTATAGAAGAATTGGAACAGGGGGACTACGAATCGGATCCGGATTTGGTACCCTGGCTGCGGGGACAGATCGACAAGTCCGGATTTAAAGAAATAGCGGAACGGCTTATGCCCCAGGATCGGGAAAGGATCCTATCCCTTGAGGCATAAGGAAACTCATAAAAATAGGAGAAGCGTATGAAAAAGGAACGGCAGATAATTTTTTTGGTTGACGACAACATGGCCAATCTTACCGCCGGTAAGAGCATGTTGAAGGATCGCTACGACATTTTCCCCATACCTTCGGGACATAAGCTTTTCGAAATTCTGGAGAGGGTAAGCCCGGATCTGATCCTTTTGGATATTGAGATGCCCGAAATGAACGGTTATGAGGCGATAAAAAAACTCAAAGAGGAACGGAAAACCCTGGATATTCCGGTTATTTTTCTTACCGCAAGGACCGATCCCGGTAGTGAGCTTGAAGGCTTAAGTCTGGGCGCCATAGATTATATCTACAAACCCTTCTCACCGCCCCTGCTCCTCAAGCGTATAGAAAATCACCTGCTTACCCGGAATCAGCAGCTCGTTTTGCGGGACTACAATGACAATTTGCAGCAGATGGTACAGAAACGAACCCGGCAGGTGACGGAACTGCAGAATTCCATATTAAGCACCGTAACGGAGATGGTTGAATTTCGGGACGAGGTAACCGGCGGGCATATAGAACGCACCCAAAGTTATCTGAAACTGTTGGTGGATAAACTTTTGTATGAAAAAATCTATTGGGAAGAGGTTTCAACCTGGAATCTGGAATTTCTCGTCCCTTCCGCCCAGCTCCACGATGTGGGTAAAATCGCCATCAGCGACGCCATTCTCAATAAGCCGGGAAAACTAAGTGCCGAAGAATTTGAGATTATGAAAAGACATGCCGCCATCGGAGAGGCGGTCATTGAGGGCATCATGAAAACAAGCTCGGAAAATGATTTTCTCCACCACGCAAAAATTTTTGCCGGAACCCACCATGAAAAATGGGATGGTTCAGGATATCCCCGGGGGTTAAAAAACACCGCCATCCCCCTCCAGGGCAGGCTGATGGCGGTCGCCGATGTCTACGACGCCCTTATTGCCGCCAGGCCCTACAAAAAGCCCCTCAGTACCGAAGAGGCGGAACGGATAATCCTTGAGAGCCGGGAAAAACATTTTGATCCGGTCCTGGTAGACCTCTTCCAGGATCTGGCTCCTCAGTTTGCCCTGATTGCCAAACACAGTAACGCGGTTTTGCAAAGCAGGCCGGAATTTGCCGGCTTAAAGGAAACGGCTTAAAAGTCCCCCTGTTTCTCTTATCCGGCTCCGAAACGGTAATTTCGGAGCCGGTTCCCTTCATAATAGTTTTTTCCCATAATGATCTAACCAGTCAATTACCGCACGAAATGCCTCATTTCAAAAAGTAACCGAAGGGCTGGATGCCTCATTTAGAAAAAAGTAACTTTAGGCCGCGGGTTCCCTTCCGGAGGAAGGGGACTGAGCGGCGACGGCCTCCCGCAACGCGAGGACGGCCTTGTTGACAGTATGTTGTAACTGAACCGGATTGTAAAGCCCACAGAGCCGGGTCAGTTCTGCTTTTACCTCCGGTGGCAGCGCCTCCGACTCCAGGAGACGCTGGCAGGGGCTGCGGGGTTCGTCATATTTTTTTAACTCTTTGGAACCAACCTTTACTTTGCTTTCAAGCTTCATAGTGGGCATGAAGAAATTGAGGAGAGGGACCAGGGAGCGGTAGACGGCGGTAAGGCGGGCCTGGAGGGCATCCCCCTCCAGGCGGTCATAGCCGACATACTCGCGGACGACGGCGCCGTTTTTTTGTTCGACGAAGCAGTTGTCATTTTTCTTGTGGTCTCTTGAACGGGTAAAGGGGATGGGGCAGGCGGGGTTGCGGAGCCAGTCGGAGATGACCTGGTTGATAAATTCGCTGCCGTTATCGCTGTGGAACTCCCTGAGCGGGAAGGGAAGGGTTGCGT